>NZ_JAEQDE010000102.1:0-35900 GCF_020737865.1 Microcoleus sp. PH2017_35_SFW_U_B | reverse complement strand
AAGATAATTTGATGATTTTTAATTCTTGAAACCGTCGCATCTACGTGTCCTTTCCTAAGCTGAGATGGTTTGATATATGGTGAATCCCAAAAATCGTAAGTAGCCTTAGTTTCTGCCCATGTACCACTAGCTTCAGGTACACTGGATGTTGGTTTATCACTCAAGTTAGAAACAATTTTCATGAATCTATTTGTTCTTCTTGCATCTCCCAATTGAGTCTTTTCTAATTCTTCCCTTACCCATTGATCGATCATTTTAATCTCATTCCTGGGCGATCGCCAGATCGTTTAACAGCACAGATGTTGATTCTTGTCAAATTTATTGTTAAGAAAGATGTTTATAAAGCATAGCTTATTAAGGGGGATTTAGGGGGATCGAGATATGTGCAACTTCACATTAAATTGGTATTACTGGGTATCGTTTTTGTTATTTTCTTAAGTATTTTTACTGGCATTATTGGATAATTACTAGATTATAATAGTTAGATCAAAAATAATAAAAAAATAACTATCGTTATGATAGAACTAACTGGCTATCAAATTATCGATCGCATTTACTCAGGCACTCGCACCGTAGTTTATCGAGGTTTCCGCACAGACGACAAACAGCCCGTTGCCATCAAAGTCTTGCATAGCGAGTATCCCAGCTTCAGCGAACTCGTCCAATTTCGCAATCAGTACACGATCGCCAAAAACCTCAACTTGCCCGGAATCATCCAAACCTACAGCTTGGAACCCTACCGCAACGGCTATGCGCTGATTGTCGAAGACTTCGGGGGAATTTCTCTAAAAGAGTGGACTGGAAAAGGCAAAACAGTAAAATCTCTCGTTGAGTTTTTCCAAATAGCGATCGCCCTAAGCAATACATTAGATATACTTGGGAACCACTGCATCATTCACAAAGATATTAAACCAGCTAATATTCTGATTAATCCGCAAACCAAGCAAATCAAACTAATCGACTTCTCCATCGCTTCTTTACTGCCACGAGAAACGCAAGAAATTTATTATAATCCCAACGTTTTAGAAGGAACCATCGCCTATATTTCTCCCGAACAAACAGGACGAATGAACCGAGGCGTTGACTACCGAACCGACTTTTATTCCCTCGGAGTTACTTTTTACGAACTGCTGACAGGAAATTTGCCGTTTCAATCCCAAGATCCGATGGAGTTAGTTCACTATCATATTGCCAAACAACCGCCATCTCTTCGACAAGAAACAAATCCACAATCAACAATTAAAAGTGTAGATATTCCGCAGGCAATTGCTAATATTGTCATGAAGTTGATGGCGAAAAATGCAGAAGAACGCTATCAAAGTGCATTAGGATTAAAACACGATCTAGAAACTTGTTTTGCTCAACTCCAAGCAACTGGTAAAATTGAGCATTTTGAATTGGGACAACGGGATATTTGCGATCGCTTCCTGATTCCTGAAAAACTCTACGGCAGGGAAATCGAAGTTCAAAAACTATTAGCAGCATTCGATCGAGTAGCGACTCCCCTGTCATCCACCCTTAGCAACGGTAGACAAAGGGGGGGTGAATTGATCCTGGTTTCTGGATTTTCTGGCATTGGCAAAACGGCTGTTGTGAATGAAGTTCACAAACCCATTGTCCGGCAACGGGGTTATTTTATTAAAGGGAAATTTGACCAGTTTAATCGCAATATTCCCTTTTCTGCCTTTGTGCAAGCCTTCCGCGATCTGATGGGGCAACTGCTTTCCGAGTCGGACACCCAACTACAAACCTGGAAAACACAGATTCTAGAAGCGGTTGGCGAAAATGGGCAGGTAATTGTTGAAGTAATTCCTGAACTGGAACGAATTATCGGCACACAATCTGTTGCCACTAAACTGTCGGGAACAGCCGCCCAAAATCGATTCAATTCATTGTTTGAAAAGTTTCTTCAAGTCTTCACAAAACCAGAACATCCCTTAGTTATCTTTTTGGATGATTTGCAGTGGGCAGATTCCGCTTCACTGAATTTGATGCAACTGTTAATGGCATCGGAAACAGGCTATTTGCTGCTGATTGGAGCATACCGCGACAATGAAGTTTCCGGAGCCCATCCGTTAATGCTGACCTTGGATTCAGTGAGCAAAACTGAGGCAATTGTGAGTACGATCGCCCTAAAGCCATTAAGCCAATCTAGTTTGAATCAATTAGTTGCAGATACGCTCAACTGTGATACGGCGTTAGCGCAACCGTTGACGGCATTGATTGCACAAAAAACCCAAGGAAATCCATTTTTTGCCACTCAGTTTCTCAAGGCACTCCATCAGGATGAGTTGATTAAGTTTGACAGCCAAGTCGGACATTGGGAATGCGATATTGTCCGGGTGCGGGAGGCGGCACTCACGGATGATGTGGTGGAGTTTATGGCGTTGCAGTTGCAGAAACTGCCACTGGAAACACAAGCGGTGTTGAAACTGGCTGCTTGTATTGGCAACGAATTCGATTTGAAGACGCTGGCGATCGCCTTTGAGCAATCTGAGACGGAAACGTCAACAACATTGTGGCAAGCTTTGCAAGAAGGGTTGATTCTACCTCAAAGTGAAGTTTACAAGTTTTATATCCAACGAGAAACCCAGGATTTAGTCGAAAATTCACAGATTGCACTCTACAGATTTCTCCACGATCGCATCCAACAAGCTGCCTATTCTCTCATTCCTGAGTATCAAAAATCCCAAATTCACCTCAAAATTGGCAGATTACTGTTAGCTAAAAGTTTATCTGCAAACAGGGCAAAGCAAGTATTTTTGTTAGTGAATCAACTGAATTTGGGAAGAGCATTAATTAACCAATTATCGGAACAATTACTGTTGGCTCAACTGAATCTAGAAGCAGGTGACAAAGCGATCGCCTCTACTGCTTACGAAGCTGCCGTAGATTATTGTCGCACCGGCATCGAATTGTTGCCACCCGACTGCTGGGATCGACAGGATACCTTGACTCGCAAGCTGCATCAAGGCCTTGCCCAAGCCGCCTGTCTGTGCAGTCAATTCGAGTTGATGGATCGGTGCATTGACACTGCACTCCAACACAGCCCTGATTTCTTAATCGCCCTACCGATGCAGGACATTCGCTTGCAGGGCTTGAAACTTCAAAGTCGCTTTTCGGAAGCAATTGCTCTCGGGCGATCGCTCTTAGAGACATTAGGCATCACCTTTCCGTCCCAGCCCCAGCCCCAGGATATC
This sequence comes from Microcoleus sp. PH2017_35_SFW_U_B, assembly GCF_020737865.1. NCBI lineage: Bacteria > Bacillati > Cyanobacteriota > Cyanophyceae > Oscillatoriales > Microcoleaceae > Microcoleus > Microcoleus sp. PH2017_35_SFW_U_B. The sequence goes on along the minus strand of NZ_JAEQDE010000102.1, from coordinate 32,700 downwards.
ATCATGGGCTTGCAGGAAGTACAAGCTAAACTTGCCGATCGCTCGATCGAGGACTTATTAGAATCTCCAGCGATTGACGATCCCTACAAACTGGCAGCCAGCTATCTATTACTGAGAATTTCTCCCGCCGCCTTTTTAGGCGATCCGATGTTGTTCCCCCTGCTAGTATTAGCACAAACCAAACTTGGATTAGACAATGGTCATGCTGCTCCTCATACTCATGGTTATGCAAACTACGCGATGTTAGTGGGTGGAATGTTAGGAGATAAAACCGCTGCCTATGAATTTGGACAATTAGCACTCCAACTTATCGATCGATACGAAGCCCGCGAACTGGCGGCCATGACCACATTCTTAGTAAATCTTTTTACTCAACATTGGCATTTTTCAGCACATCAGATTGTAGAAAAATTGCAACAAACTTACACCCTGGCTATAGAAACTGGTGATTATGAACACGCCACTTATAGTGCTTTTAACTACTGTAATCTGGCTTATTTAGCTGGAAACAATTTAGCAACAGTCCATGTTGAAATGGAAAAGTATAGCCAGTGGATGGGGCAAATCGGAGAAGCTGGCATTGGTTTCGCCATCCATCAAGCTAATCACCAGGGTATCTTGAGCTTAGAAGGGAAAATTCCTGCACCCAGTTTCCCGAGCGATTGGGAACAGATGAATCCGGGAATTCCTGTCTTTATTTATTACATTCACAATCAGCTCGTTTATAGCTATCTTTTTGGTGATTATCACACCGCTCAACGCATTGCTTCCCTACTAGATCGCTGCGATCCGATTACGCGGACTCAGCTTGTTGCTATTGTCACCGAATTTTATGCGGTGCTAGCAGATTTGGCTCTTGAACCCAGCACGCAGCCAGAAAAATCTGCATTGGGCGATCGCATTCAGAGCAAACTCACACAGCTTGAACAAAGGGCTAGCCAAGCTCCGATGAACTTCCAACATAAATACGATCTGGTGGCAGCGGAGTATCGGCGAGTGCTGGGTGAAAGAATAGAAGCGATCGATCTATACGATCTTGCCATTTCTGGAGCTAAAGCCAACAAATACATTCAAGAAGAAGCCCTCGCCAACGAACTTGCAGCCAAATTCTATCTAGATTGGGGCAAAGAAAAAGTCGCCTCCGGCTATATGCAAGAAGCTTACTACTGCTATGCCCGTTGGGGAGCCAAAGCCAAAACCGATGACTTAGAAAATCGTTATCCCAATTTACTGCGCCCCATTCTCTATGCAGGTACCGAATCTCTAACTATCTTGGAAACACTGACAACAATTACTGCTCTTGCGCCTCATTCCTCTATTAACACCTCTACCAATCCTACCCAGTCTTCAAGCACGAGCATTAACACCGCTCTGGATTTTGCCACGCTCCTCAAAGCCTTTCAAAGCCTCTCTGAAACCATTCAACTAGAGCAGCTCCTGCATCAACTCAGCCAAATCATTTTACAAAACTCTGGGGCTGAACGCTTCGTGATGATAGTTCCCAATGAAGCTGGGGAATGGTATGTCCAAGTCATCGCAACTCTCGATGAAATCGATATTAGCGCTACTCCCCTGGAGGGGCATGAGGCTCTGCCGATCAAACTAATTCAGTATGTCAAAAACACGCAGGAAGTGGTTGTCATCGACAATCTCAAGACTGATTTGCCAGTGATTGACGAGTATTTACTCCAGCGACAGCCCAAGAGCATTTTGTGTCTGCCTATTTTGCATCAAAGTCAATTACGTGGCATTGTATATTTGAAAAATAAAAGAACCAGTGGTGCGTTTACGCGCGATCGCATCCTGACTCTTAACTTTCTCTGCACTCAAGCCGCTATTTCCATCGAAAATGCCAAGCTATATCAGCGAGAAAAAGAGAAATCCGATAAATTAGCTCAACAAGAAAAACAGTATCGCAGCATTTTTGAATCAGTCACAGATGGACTCTCAATTGTCGATCTAGAGACAGGTATCACAATTGCGATCAACCCAACTGTATGTAAAATATTTGGCTATTCTGAGGCAGAGTTTCTGGCTTTATCTCCGCCAGATTTTGTGATAGCTGAAGAACTTTCCATATTTGCCAAATTTATTGAGACTATCCGAGGCGGGCAGATTTTTAATCATCGCGGGCGATGTATCCGCAAAGATGGCACAATTTTTGACATTGAGATTAAAGCAACTTCCTGTGACTACAACGGCAAGCGTCATGCGCTAGTAATTTTCCGAGATATTAGCGATCGCAAACACGCTGAAGCTGCCCTGGCTGAGAGTGAGGCTAAATTCCGAAGATTGGTGGAAGGGGCAAATGACATGATTTGGTCTGCCCAGGCAGATGGCATCTTTACCTACCTCTCTCCCCAATTTGAGACGATGTTTGGATTCCCCCCGTCTGATTGGGTTGGAAAATCCTTAACATATTTAATTCATCCCGATGACTTAGAAATGGCGCTGGCACCGGCTAAAGTTGCGCTTGAGCAAGGCACGAACCAGCAAGATATAGAATTTCGTCACCTATGCCAAGACGGCAGCTATCTGTGGGTAACACTAAACATGACTCCCATCAAAGATACTGAAGGTCATGCTATAGGACTCCAAGGTATTGTGCGAGATATTAGCGATCGCAAAAATGCAGAAACCATTATTCAACAAAAAACCCACGCCTTAGAACAGGCTTTACAAGAATTGCAGCAAGCTCAATTACATATGGTTCAAAGTGAAAAGATGTCAGCCTTGGGTAATTTAGTTGCTGGTGTTGCCCACGAAATTAATAATCCCGTGGGCTGCATTGTCGGTAATGTCGGTGCGGTACAGGATGCTCTTAACGACTTATTTGGAGTTATCGATCTCTATCAGAAAAAGTTTCCTACACCCGATGCGGAAATTGAAGACGAATTAGAAGCGATCGATCTGGAATATTTACGGGAAGATTTACCAAAATTAATCAAGGCGATGAAAGATGGGGCCGATCGCATTACATCGATTAGCAAAAGTCTCCGCACTTTCTCCCGTAACGATAGCGATATAAAGCAGTTATTCAACCTGCACGAAGGCATCGATAGTACAGTCCTAATTTTGCGGCATCGTCTCAAAGGTAACGAACATCGTCCCGCCATTGAAGTTGTCACCGAATATGGCAAAATTCCGGGAATTGCCTGTTTCCCCGGACAACTAAATCAGGTATTTATGAATATTCTGGCGAATGCGATCGATGCGCTAGATGAATCTAATTCAGGACGCAGTTTTGCTGAGATTAAAGCTCATCCCAATCGGATCGAGATTCGGACGAACCTGGAAAGTGAAGGTGTAAAAGTGAGGATCGCGGATAACGGAAAAGGAATGTCGTCAGAAGTAAAATCCCACATTTTCGATCATTTATTTACCACGAAACGTGTGGGAAAAGGCACTGGGTTAGGATTGGCGATCGCCCGACAGATCGTAGAAGAAAAACACGGGGGGACTATCGAGGTGGCATCAACTCTAAGTGAAGGTACTGAGTTTGTAACAGTTGACAGTTGACAGTTGACAGTTGACAGTTTGAGAGCGACCTCTACCTAGAAGTCCGAGGATTGGAGTAATGAATAGTCTGATTTTAATTTCTCCCTCACTCGTGAGAGGCTTTCAAGCAATTTTTTATGGTAAAAGTTAATAAAATGGCTTGCGATCGCAGCTTAAAATAGGGAATAGCGATCGAACCATTGGTGGCAAAGGTCAGGGTACGATCGCCTGTGAACATAAAACCTGGAGACCAAAGCTCAACCTCCCGGGTGCATCTGGCGCAAGGAAGAGGGCGAAGCATGACCGCATATAAGTTATTAGTTATAATCTCATATTGATTGCGGTCATGCTTCGCCCCTACGGATATATTCGCCTTGCGCCAGATGCACCAAACCTCGCAGATTCAATGTGGCAATAAATCTAAAATCGACTTACCTATGATGAAATCTAACGCGAATTCCGCTAAAACTCTACCTTTACGACTTGTACTCGTAGTTCCGTTTGTCTTGCAAATCTTTGCCGCAGTCGGACTGACTGGTTATCTGTCGCTGCGTAACGGACAGCAAGCAGTAAATGATGTTTCCAGTCAGTTGCGTCAAGAGATTAGCGATCGCCTCAACCTGCAAGTCCTGGCTTATCTAGACAAGCCTTATATTGTAGGGCAAACGATCGTGGCCGCGGGTCAAGAAGGGCGGTTAGATTTAACAGATGTCACCAAACTAGAACGGACTTTTTGGCGGTTGGTCAGCCAAGATACTGTCGAATTCATGCAAATTGCTTTAACTGATGGCACAAGTATTACCTTAGAGGATACATTAAAGGATGGCATCGTTTCTCGGGTTGGTGACAAAGCGAATCTGCCTCAGCGTCAAATCTACAGTCTGGGCGATCGAGGTCAACGGACTAGGTTGATAGAAACTCAACCAATGTTTGACGCTCGGACTCGATCCTGGTATTTAGCTGCACTGAAAGCCGGAAAACCAATCTGGACATCTCAGCCCTACTTGGGCCAGACGACGAAGAAGGCGACAATTGCTCTAACCCAGCCGATCTACAACAGCGATGGAAATTTATTAGGAGTTCAAAACAATATTTTTCGGATTAGCAAGATTCATAGCTTTCTCAACAATCTACAGGTGAATCAAACAGGACAAACGTTTATCATCGATCGATCGGGCAACCTGATTGCAAGTTCCACGATCGAAGAGCCTTATATTATAGATCGCAAAAAAAATGAATTACAACAAATTCCTGCCGTCAAGTCTGAAAATTATGTAATGCGTCAAACAGCCCAAGCAATCCTCGAACGACTTGGCACTTTTAACAACATTGCCGAAAGTCAGCAGCTTGATTTTATGCTGGGAAACCAACGTCAGTTTATTCAAATTTCAACTATTAACGACAAACGAGGTATCGATTGGATCGGCGTCATTGTAGTCCCTGAATCAACTTTCATGGCACAAATCAATGCCAACACTCGCACCACAATTATCCTCTGTTTGGGTGCGTTGGTTTTGGCAACCGTTCTCGGTATATATACTTCCCAATGGATTGCCGATCCGATTCTGAAATTGCAACAAGCCAGTGAAGCCATTGCCACGGGTGAACTCGATCGCACAGTCGAGATTAACGATATCAAAGAATTAGCAGGGTTAGCGCGATCGTTCAACCAAATGGCAGCGCAACTCAAAACCTCCTTCACAGTCCTCGAAGCTCGCGTTGCCGAACGTACCCTAGAACTTCAACAAGCAAAGGAATTAGCCGACAACGCCAACGCCGCCAAAAGCGAATTTCTCGCCAATATGAGCCACGAACTCCGCACACCCCTTAACGGCATCCTCGGCTACGCTCAGATTCTGCAACGCAGCGAACCCCTCACCTCGAAAGGAAGTAACGGCGTTAACATCATCTACCAGTGCGGCTCCCACCTGCTCACCCTAATTAACGATATCCTTGACCTCTCTAAAATCGAAGCAGGTAAACTAGAAATCTATCCCGCCTCCTTCTACTTTCCTTCCTTTCTCCAAAGCGTTGTAGAAATCAACAGTATTCGAGCGCAACAAAAAGGAATTACCTTCGACTTTCTCCCAGATGATAACTTACCTATGGGAGTCCTGGCGGATGAAAAGCGTTTGCGTCAGGTACTAATTAATCTGTTGAGTAATGCCATTAAATTCACGAATCAAGGCAGCGTGACCTTCTTAGTTGAGAGAGTTGAAACAACGGATCGACCGGATTTTTGCACTCTCCGTTTCTCAGTAAAAGATACCGGAGTCGGAATTACCCCGCAACAACTAGAGCAGATATTCCAGCCATTTGAACAGGTAGGTGATATCAAAAAACAATCCGAAGGTACTGGATTAGGACTAGCAATTAGCCATAAAATTGTCTCCTTGATGGGTAGTGAAATTAAAGTCGAAAGTATTTCCGGGGAAGGTAGCACCTTCTCCTTTGAAGTAGAATTGCCCGAAGAGAAGGATTGGGCTGCGGATTCGAGAGTTGTTTCTCAGAGAACTATCCTAGGCTATGCTGGGAAACGACGCAAAATTTTATTGATCGATGACCGCTGGGAAAATCGTTCGGTATTGCTGAATCTTTTGGAACCAATTGGTTTTAAAATTATTGAAGCTAGCGACGGACAAGAAGGACTCCAGCAAGTTTTACAGACTGCACCGGATTTGATTATTACCGATCTATCCATGCCAGTCATGGACGGGTTTGAGTTTTTGCACTCATTGCGATCGCATCCAGAACTACAACATCACATTGTGCTGGTTTCTTCAGCCAGTGTCTTTGAGATCGATCGCCTCAATAGCATTAAAGCGGGGGGCAATAATTTCTTACCCAAACCCATCCAAGCTGAAATATTGCTAGAACAAGTGCAAAAGTATTTAAAGTTAGAGTGGATTTATCAGGATCCCAAAGACGAGCAACTTTGGGAGTTGGATGTAGCTCAAGAAATTAAGCCGCCATCTGACGCCATTTTGACCCAACTTGCTCAACTAGCCAAAATGGGCGATTTAGAGGGAGTGATGGAAGTCGCCCAGCAAATTTCCGATGGGGATAATGCCGCTTTTGTCCGAGAACTTATCCAGATGGCCGAGGCGTGCGAGATCAAACAACTACGGGCATTTATTCAGCAGTATCTCGCTTAATGTGTAGTATTAGAAACTATGATTGACTCAAGCAATTCCTTTATTTTGATTGTGGATGACAATCCCACCAACTTGTCTATCCTCTCCAAAACCTTGAAATCCGCCAACTACAAAATTCGCATGGCAGTGGATGGTGAAGAAGCCCTAGCTATGGTAGCCTATGCTCACCCAGACCTAATTTTACTCGACGTGCAAATGCCCAAAATGGACGGTTTTGAAGCCTGTCGCCGCCTCCAATCAGACCCCGCTACTCAAGGTATCCCCATAATTTTTATGACGGCTTTGGCAGATACGGAGAATAAAATCCAAGGCTTATCCTTGGGGGCGGTGGACTACATTACCAAACCTTTTGAACCTCAGGAAGTATTAGCAAGGGTGAAAGTTCACTGGCGTCTAAAGCAACTAGCCGACACCTTAGAACAACGAGTGGCACAACGTACCGATGAGTTGGAGAAAGTCCAATTGCAATTGGTGCAGCAAGAAAAACTCTCCACTCTGGGACAACTGGTGGCGGGTGTTGCTCATGAAATTAACAATCCCATTGCTTGTGTCGTAGGTAATGTCAGTGCTGTGGAAGATAGCATTAACGATCTATTTGATTTGATCGATCTATATCGCCAACGGTTCCCCGAACCCGGCCCGACAATTGAGGCATCTCTAGACACGATCGATCTAGAATATCTGCGGGAAGATTTGCCCAAACTGGTTAAATCCATGAAGGATGGGGGCGATCGCATCGTATCTATTAGTCAAAGCCTCCGCACTTTTTCCCGCGCCGACAGCGATAAAAAGCAGAAATTTAACCTGGCTGAAGGTATTGACAGCACAGTGCTGATCTTGCGCCATCGCCTCAAGGCAAATAATCTGCGTCCAGCCATTGAAGTGATTGCTAACTACGGCGATGTGCCAGAAATTAATTGTTTTCCCGGACAATTAAATCAGGTGTTTATGAATATTCTCGCCAATGCGATCGATGCTTTGGATGCAGCGTGCGTTGGGCGAACCTATGCGGAATTAGAAGCCGATCCTGAGCGAATTATTATTTCTACTCAAATGTCGATCGACCTTTCTACCGTAGAAATTAGTATCAAAGATAACGGCTCTGGTATGCCAAACTCAGTAAAATCGCGGATTTTCGACCATCTGTTTACTACGAAAGAGGTTGGCAAGGGGACGGGATTGGGATTGGCGATCGCTAAGTCTATCGTAGAAGAAACCCACAGCGGCAAGTTAATCTGCCATTCTGTGCTGGGTGAAGGGACAGAATTTGCGATCGAACTTCCGGTATAAAAAATATTACATTGTGCCCAGTCGCTCGATCGCGCAATCGGATGTGATATTATCGATCGACCTTGGGTGCGGACTTGAGCTTCAAAGCGCTTAAAAATTTAACGCATTCAGCTTCAAGCAATCGGTATTTAATCGGCTTGATGAAGGCATTAAAATGATTTAACCCAACAATATAATTGCCAGTTTCGATAGCGATAGGGGATAAATGAGTGCCTTCTATTTCCCGAGTTAAAACTGGTAAATCTCTAGCTTTCAACTGTTCAACCAACCACAGCACATCGCTGTTTTTTTGTACTTCCAAACTTTTGTCAATATCCCTAACTGAGCCTGCTATGTCATCTCGATCGAACGAAATCAGTGCAGTTAAATTAAACAAAGAACTGCTAGCAATAAAACACTGAGTTTCTGCTCTTGTCGGCCGCACTCCCAAACCTAGTTTGTCTAACAGCACTGCGAGGGCTCGAATCGGAATTGCACTCTCGGTGTTGCTGATATCGGGAGCAATTAATAAAGAGGGTTGACCTTTAATTGAAGGTGTCTCGATACTGCTATTGTAGATTAACTTTTGAATCTGTCGGTTTTCATCTTGGCCATAACATTGATTCGCAATATTTTGCCAATTGGCATCGCTTAAAAACTCTAAAAGAGCGATGTACTTGCATCCCAAACTGTGACCCACCCAAAAATAGCTCGATCGCTCTTGATAAATATCCGACTCCCAACCCAATTTTTTCGCAACTTCCGTTAGTTCTTTCCTAAGTATCTCCTGTTCTTGCAATAAACTAACTGCGATCGGCCAGTGGCGAAAACTAAACCTAAACGGCAAAGCAACAATTGTATAGCCATCTGCAAACAACTTTTTTAAGAAATCTCGATAAAATACAGTAGGAAAAGTGCCAAAAAAAGTGCCACCTATAAATTGAATGACACCTTTTGGCTGGGGGTGAACCGCTACCCAACTAAAAGAAATTGGCTGAAACTTAAATACTGGTTGCATCCGAATAATCCTCATACCATTTTAGATTTTTAACGTTTGTAGTGAGGACTGAAGTCCTCACTACAAACTAGCAGCAAGGTGCGCGGCGGGAGCGCACCCTACATATAGCCTTTCTCAGATAGGTAAGGTACGTTGTTGGGATGCGAGCCCTATAGGTTTAGTGCTTATATAAGCTGTCATTCATACCTCATCTTTTTGAGAAAGGCTATAGCCTTTCTCAGATAGGTGAGGTATGACTGCGATCTGAGTTGTTGGCGTGTCTGCGAGCTTACCGTATAACCTATGGTAAGAGGGCCCAAGCCCAACAACGTACCTCACCTACTTGAGAACTGCTATACCAGAGATTTTAGGTATTTCCCACCCTATAGAGTTGGTGGATAATTCCCTTCTTTTCTAGCAGTGAGACATTTTAACGGGAATATCGAACTTGTTCATCACGGTATTTAGCGCCTTCAAATTGGCCTCATTTGGTTCAAGTTCCGCCAGAAGTTGTACTAGCATTTGAGCTTTTTCTGAATTGTCTGCGTCTGAACTAGCTAACTCCAAATTACCATCGCGCAACTCTTCCAAAACCGGCAGTATGATTGGTGGATCGATAATAATTGGCCCAGAGATTGCCGGAGGAAGCACATTCAATGCTTTTCCGCTAGCGATCGCCAGAGTGTAATTAATTTGATCGAAGTCTAGATCCCCAACCACACCTGGAAAACCATTCGGCAAAAAAGTACCCCGAATTTCTGGATTCAGCAACACTCTGGCTCCTTGTTTGGTTGGAGGTACGGGGCCTGGAAAGAAGCGGCGGGGCTGCAAAAACAGCGAGACATATCCCCGTACTTCTAGGCTACCCGAAGTGAGAACTGCTGGCACAAGAGGTAACAATTCAACAGATGCAGTTTTGCCAGCAGGTATTCTGAAAAACCCGCGATATATGTTGCTAGATCCGATCTGAGTCAGAGGTATAAAGGTGTTAGCGCCTTCAACGTCAATAATTAAGCGAACGTTAACGCCGTCGATCGGGATTTTATTAGGATCTGGCGGTACGGGCAAACTAACGGCAAACTCAATCCGATATCGCAAGTCGATCGCTTCGAGATTAGAGATGGTGAGAAAGTATCCTTGAACGACTCGGCGAAGCACTGGAGTGAGTTCTGGTGCGGTGGGCACTGGAGGTGCGATGGGCTTTGCCAATAGTTCAAAAGTTGAAATTTCCATGTGTTTATCTAAGTAGGTTGTGCGAGCACAAAAGTTTTGTTTTTTGCTTTTCCCTCGCTATATCTATTGATAACCGGGGGTACAAGTTAGTTACCAGTCACTTTTTTGAGTGACACTCATTTGAGCTAACCCGATCGGGCTAGCTCAACCGTGCTGGTTGACAGTGAATATAGAATTTGCTAAAAGGGCGATCGTTCTTATCGCACAAGGAAAAAGGAAGTTCGGCAACGAGCAATTTAGATCTAACGGATGTATTGGCAGTTGCGATAGATTATAATAAGTCAATCTTGGGCGCATGATGACTGTGTGGCAAGGCTTTGAGATTTCGAGACGAGCGCGAACAATAACAGAAATACGTTACTTTTGCGATCGCGAACTGTAACTTCAAAGTAATCAAATTCATTCAATAAAGTAGGAAAATGCCGTAGAACCTCCAAATCAATACAATGACCCGCTCTTTCACCCCGCCTAGAAGCTTCTAAAATCCTGCAAGTCTCCGACAATACCCTCAGAAACTGGAACAAAAATATTGCCACAAAAATCAAATCGGCTAGTGAGTTTGAGCGGGCGGGAGATTACTAACATGAGTATTTATAAAAACAGCGAGCGGGAATTAGAAATTGATAACAATTTCCCAAATCTAAAATCTAAAATCTAAAATCTAAAATCTAAAATGGTATTACCTCTCTCGCGAATTTTCAGCCAACTTCCTCTCCGAACCGCTCTGCTCGTTCCTTTTCTTGTAGAAATTGCCGGCACAGTAGCCATAGTGGGTTATCTCTCCTTGGAAGTTTGACCGAAGAACGAGACGCCAGCCCCTGGCTAACGACACGGGGATAAGTCGGCGGCGGTTTCAACCGCCTAAGCGTATTTAATAAATCTTAATGCAAGATTTGCACCATATACAGGTTAATGCTGTATAACTATAATATGAGCGTTAATTACAAATCCAACAAAAATGTCGTCTACTCGTGTAAATACCATATTGTGTGGTGTCCAAAATATCGTCGCAAAGTTTTAATTGAAGGTGTCGATGCCCGACTAAAAGAAATATTGTTAGAAGTTGCGACTGAGTTTAATAGTGAATTGATAGAAATGGAAGTAATGCCAGATCATGTTCACCTCTTAATCGAGTGCGATCCTCAGTTTGGGATTGCCAAACTAATCAGATACATGAAAGGACGATCCTCTAGATACCTCCGTCAAGAATTTCCTTGTTTAAAAAGTCGATTACCAACGTTATGGACTAATAGCTACTTCATTGCAACTGTTGGCGGTGCGCCCATTACAGTAATTAAACAGTACATTGAGACTCAAAAAAATGTCTAATTATGGCTGCCAGCAAAATTTAATTAGCCCAAATCGAGAGTTAAGAAGCGTTCTAGAGTTTGTATGCGAAGAGTCAAACAAGCTAGCCAACTCTGGGACTTACTACTGTCGGCAATTGTATTTCAAAACCGGGAAGATTCCGGGCAAGTATGACTTGCACAAATTATTCAAAGAAAATCTGCACTTTAAAGCGCTGTATTCCCATGTTGCCCAACAGACGTTGACCAGTGTTGCGGAATCTTTCAAGTCATATATTGGATTGCTGAAGGGAATCAAAAGTGGTACAGTAACGCAACATCCTAAACTACCGAAGTATCGCAAAAACAGCTTAAAACTTGTGACCTTCCCAAAAGCAGATGTAAAGCTAAAGAATGGGCAATTAAGGTTCCCATTAGGTAGTAAGGTTAAATTGTGGTTTGGGATTGGTGAATTTTATTTGCCAATGCCGTCTAACCTAGACTACAAAACAATTAGAGAGATTCGCATTTTGCCAAGAAATGGCGAATTTTATGCCGAGTTTGTCTACCAGCTTCAGTCAACAGCGATTAAATTAGATACAAACAAAGCTCTGGGTATCGATCCAGGGTTAAATAATTGGTTAACTTGTGTTTCCAATGCGGGAACAAGTTTTATTGTAGATGGACGGCATTTAAAATCATTAAATCAATGGTATAACAAGCGGGTTGCAGCGATTAAAGAGCATAGACCTCAAGGTTTTTGGTCTAAGAGATTGGCGCTCCTTACAGAAAAGCGAAACAGGCAGGTCAGAGATGCAGTCAATAAAGCGGCTAGATTAGTATTAAGCCACTGTCTCGAAAATCAAATAGGCACAATCGTTTTCGGCTGGAACAAGGGGATGCGTCAAGAAATAAATCTTGGTAGCAAAACCAATCAAAGTTTTGTGCAAATCCCTACCGCTCGGTTGAAAGATAGGATTTTCCAGCTTTGTGAACAGTATGGTATTCAGTTTGTTGAAACAGAAGAAAGCTATACAAGTAAGGCAAGTTTTTTAGATTCGGATGAATTGCCTAAGTTCGGTGAAAAAACTGAAGGGTGGAAAGAATCTGGAAAGCGCGTTAATCGTGGATTATATCGGTCAAAAGATGGAAGCAAAATTAATGCAGACTGCAATGGCGCTGCGAACATTTTGCGAAAAGTAGCGGCAACTTTAGGGCTATGCCTAAAAGGAGTCAGTAGGGGCGCTTTGATTTCGCCTTTAAAAGTTCGCATCTGGACTCTTCAAAAATCCCCGTCCCGGAGTGGGCTGGGGAGTATCAATTGTGATTCGGTATTGGCAGAAGGAACAGAATTTGCGATCGCGCTACCGCTTGTTTAAAATGCCTTGTGCTCTAGCTGTAACTATTGCAGCGGCAAAAATACGGTCATCACCTCACCCTTTTGGGGGCGCTGGCGAATTACCAGCTTGCCGCCAGCAGCGCGAAATAAATTCTTAGTGACGCTCAAATTTAAGCTCAAACTTCCTGTCTCCGGCTGTACCATGAGCAAAGGCCCGATCGATCGCAAAGGAGCATTCGCCGATCCTCCAAAAGTCGATACGCCGTTACCTTCAGGTAAGTGTTCCGATTCTAACTGCAATTTTAATTGACTCCCAGCCAACGTCACCTCTACCTGAATGCGACTTCCCGATCGCAAAGTTCGAGTAAAATTCTCAATCAAATTAGTTAACACCTGATCCAACATCGTCGGATCGCTGACTACCGCCGGCAATTTTTGGGGCACAATCACTTCTAAAGTGTGGTTGCGCTGAATCGCTTGTTTTTGCCAGCGAGGAATGCTATTTTGGAGCACTTCACCGAGGGACATGGCTGTTAGCTGCAATGCGGAATTTTTAGCTTGCGACATTTCCATTTCCACGGCGCGGAAAATTAAACCGAAGCGATCGATCTGAGCGGTACACTCAGCATCGATGGTTTCCAAACGCTTCACCACCACTGGATCGAGTTTGGGGCGTTTCAGCAGCAACCGAGTCAGGGTGCGGATGGTGGCCAAAGGAGTGCGGACTTCGTGGGCGATCGCCTGTAGCAACTCCACCTCTTTAGTAGCGTGAGGAATTGCAGACTTGCACTTGATATCTTGCCTACCTTTCAGGCTATCCTCAACTCTTTCATCCTTGAGCCTGCCTGCTTCCTCTTTCCCAACAGGCAAATTATTTAACAACAAGCTGGTGAACAGCGCGACTGTTTGATATTTGGGAGCAACAGGCAAAAACTGCTGGAATAGCGCATCTAATTTATGAGTAGAATCGTGAGTAGAATTAGGAGTTAATTGGTGCGATCGCAAATTGAATCGACCGTCAGAATTAGCAAGCAAACATTCACTTTCAGTTACGCGGCGCCGCAAAACTTCCCAAGCTTTGGCGACGACTTGGGGGTCGAAGGAAAATAGAAAAGCCGGCATTCCCGCAGCATTTTCACCCAAAACCATCACCAGACTAAAACTAGCCGTTAAAACCAGACAAAATTGTTCGTTCGCCAAAGGATCGCCGATCGCCAAAGCCAAAGTCGGGGCCGTCGCAGGCACGGATCTTTGCTTGTCAGCGGCCGGTAGCAAAGCTAAAGTTTGTCTAGCACGAAAAGACCACAAAGCTGCATCGTTGTCAGGAATACTGGTAAAAATCCAATTAGCAAAGCCCGAAGCCACCACCGGCTCAGTCAAAACCGAAGATGGGCCCGACAAAATCAATCCCTGACAGGAATTGGGGATGGGGGATGGGGAGAGACAGTGTGTTTGCTTCGCGAGCATTTGATTCAAAGTTGCGATCGCCCCGTACCATTCCTGTTCAGCTTTGGGCCGGGAAGCCGCACGACTCCCAGGACACTTCGGGCGGTTGTTTTCTCCAGCCAACTTCACATCAAACAGACTGAGGTCATTTTCTAAGGCCTCGGAGGCTAAAATCTCGCTGATTGTCGGTAAAAAGTAAGTATTCACAGTAGGTATAAACCCACCTTCACCAGGTATGAAGGATGAAGTATTTATTTATAGGAATGTTCAGGAGTAAAAATTCAAGCACCAGCAGAACCCAAAAATCCCGCATAATTTCTTGCGCTTTGCTCCTAACTCACAGGATATCCACATTTGTCAACTATCGTTATTGGCAGAACCGTACAAATTAAGTCGCAATCTCCGCGCTGCGGGCGATATTTTTGACGAACCCACCCGATCGCCCCGGCAAAAGTGCAAAATGGATGCAGTTAAACACCGTGCTTTCCTTATGCCCACCTCGATCGCCGACTCGAAAAATCTGTTGTCAGAGTTAATGGCACGCTACCGCAACCAAGTAGATTATCTAGCAATTCGACTCGAAGAAGCCGAAGGCACAGACATCCTGCTGCGGGGCGAAAAAATTGAAACCCTCAGCGAAGGAGTCTCAATTGGCGGCCAAGTCCGAGCTTGTCACAAAGGCGGCTGGGGCTTTGCCAGTTTTAACCGACTTTCCACCCTCGCCGAAAGAATCGAAGAAGCCATCGCCGCAGCCAAACTGATCGGCGAAGAAGAAACGATTCTCGCGCCAGTTACGCCAGTACAAGACATTTGCTTCCTGCCTTTGACAGGAACAGACCCCCGTCTGGTGCCGCTAATTGAGAAAAAGCAATTGTGCGATCGCTACGCAGCCATCCTACGCAGCATAGACCCCCGCATCGCCACCATCTCCGTGCGTTACGGCGACAGCACCCAGCGCACGATCCTCGCCACCTCCGAAGGCACGATGCTCGAACAAGGTTGGGCAGACATGGAAATGCGGTTTGCCGCCACAGCCCGCAGCGGGGAAACCGTACAAACCGGCCGCGAAACCACTGGTTCGCGGAAAGCTTACGAAGATTTAACCGAACTTGATACCCAAGTTCGCAGTGCCGCCCAGCGCGCGGTAGACTCCCTAGCCTTGCCCCCCGTCCAAGGCAACACCTACACCGTCGTCATCGACCCAATACTTAGCGGATTGTTCGTCCACGAAGCCTTCGGACACCTTTCAGAAGCTGACATGGCCTACGAAAATCCCGACATCTTGGAAATTATGACCCTCGGCCGCCAGTTCGGCCCGAAAAACTTGCAAATTTTCGACGGTGCTGCGCCACAGGGACACCGGGGCAGCTATTTCTATGACGATGAAGGGACTCCGGCGACTACGACTCAGTTAATTAAAGACGGCGCTTTAGTTGGGCGGCTGCACTCGCGGGAAACTGCGGGTAAGTTGGGAGAAACGCCTACGGGCAATGCTCGCTGTTTAAATTATCACTATCCGCCGATCGTCCGCATGACGAATACTTGGATCGAACGGGGCGATACGCCGGTTGCGGATTTATTTTCTGGTATCAAAGAGGGTGTTTTCGCGCGCAATTGGCAAGGCGGCATGACTAACGGCGAAATGTTTACTTTCAGCGCCGGCGAAGCTTGGATGATTCGCGATGGCAAACTCGACAATCCGGTGCGGGATGTAACTCTTTCGGGTAATGTTTTCAGCACTTTAGCGGATATTGAGGCGATCGGCGACGATTTCTACTGGGATGAATCCGGCGGCTGCGGGAAGGGAGGACAAAGCGGTTTACCCGTGGGCTGCGGCGGCCCGAGTTTGCGGATCCGGGATGTCGTGGTTGGCGGCGAAGCTGCGGAAGAGTAGAGCTTCTAAACCGTGGAATATCTACTAGGTAAAGCGCCAGATTCCTACTAGCGCTTTACCTATTTTTTGCTCTCAAACCTGAAATTTTAGGGTGATATCATGTCTGGTTGCATGGAAATTATTTAACCGCAGAGAACACAGAGGACACAGAGGGAGAGAATAGAGATCTGAATACAGGACGATGCTACCGGATTTGATATGAATCGATCGTACCATTTTTGATTTTGATTGGGTTGACTGACGGTATCAGCATCAGTCGAGAAAGTCTCAAGACTCAAAAAGTCTGGTTTCTGCGATCGCGTGCGAGTCTCGGCGAGAACATCCCGGAGACGGCGAGGTTCTACACCTTTGTGCATCGTTTTTGGTATCTTTAGCTGCTAATAGCAGTTGTTGCGATTTATTGAACTGATGTTCTGCAATTGAAAAGTTTGCTAGTTTTTGAGGAATCACAAGAGCGCTAACTAATAGCGTACTCAAACAAATTAACTTGATGGTAGTATTCATTGTGTTGTGTTTTTTTTTCAGAGATTTTTGCTCCCCGATCCAACATCGCTTCAGCCAATCTGGAAGTAATTGCGTTTAACTCTTCGTTTAAGAATGCCCTCATTACTTATTTATCTCCCTCGACAGAGTAGGGAAAAATACTCAAAGTAATCGGCCGATTTATTTTGCTTTGTTTAGCAAAAACATCCATTGTTTGGGTTTATCTCCCGCTGCCTCGTTCGGGCAAGGTATCTTTATCGTTATCTGCGTAAAATATCTGAGCGTTGGCTTGGACGGTCATAATTTCGGGAGCAGGTTTGTCTTGAGAGAAAAAGGTCGATCGGGTTTCTAAGCTTTGAGCGTTAACTGCTGTGCTACTCAGTAGCAGGGTTGACATCAGCATGGAAGAGTAAAGGCGCATCATAGAGTTCCGTGTCGTATTTTCTATTTCTTGATACGCAGCCTGTACTCTGCTATCAGGGCAAAAACAGGTAAAAAAAAAATTGAATTGCCGCGAAATCATCAATTGGTAATTGATGACCCATACATTTTTTTGAATTTTAGTCAAACGGGGTAAAACCCCTCGTTTCTCTCACTGTTTCAGTTGTAAGTTCAAGTTACCTACTAATTGCCGAAAACCACCAGCAGTCAAGGCTTCCCATCTTTTTGCGACACTCTTGCAACCAGGAAACGAAACCGTAAGTTATAAATATTTACGAGTCTTCAGATTAACTTCATAATTTATTGATATGGAGATGCAGCCTCGGATTAAAGACACAAAAACACAGTATCCTGGGCGCGGCTTGGGCACTCTATATATTTATATGTTGTTGAATCAGATTCCTGAAATTGTAGATATTTACGAGTTTTCAGATTAACTTCATAATTTATTGATATCGAGATGCAGCTTCGGATCGAAGACAAGCTAATGCCACATCAGAATGTCGCGCGTAACATAGGCTACGATCTGATTTGCGAATCTATGTATAGGAATAGAGAGTCGAGGGTTGACGAGTTATCCAAAACAACATCAGCTTGTTGGCACTTGTTAGCTAGCGGCATCTGGGCGTTAATCCGTGCATTAGCTCGATCGCAACTCAAGCCGTCTCGGTGCATCAGCCGTTGTAACTGCACTTCGGGCGAACAGTACACCACCCAAATTTCGGTACACAAGTCAGTCATGTTAGCTTCAAACAGCAGCGGCACTACCAATACCAAAGTCAACCTGTCAGTCTGGGCGCCGAAACCTGGTTTTTTTTCAACCACACTTGGTTCTAATTCTCGATCGCCTTCCCAAAACCCGCTTTCTTGAGTTTTTGTACCTAATTCATCTGTGTCTGGGGATACCAGATTTAAGGCAGCAATGTAGCTTTGAGTTTCCTCCACTAACCGGCGGCGCACATAAGGGTGAATCTGTTGATCTAACCACTGCCGTTCGGCTGCGTTACAAAAAATAATATTTCCTAACTCGGGGCGGTTTAAATTGCCGTCGGGGAGCAAAATAACGGCGCCGTATCGTTCTACAATAGAGTCTAGTATTGGCGAACCTGGGTGCACAGCTTCGCGGGCGTAAATATCGGCATCTAAAATCGGAAATCCATAGGTATCTGTCAGATAATTAGATATAGCGGTTTTCCCGGTGGCGATGCCCCCAGTTAAGCCGATCGTGCGGACAATTCGATCGCTCATAATTTTCTCTGTTTAAACTCAACGGTGTTTCGACACTTACTGTCCGTATTTGCTATGTTGGTGACACAATTAAAATTAGACTTGAAATTGGGAATTGGCGATCGAGAGTTAGCCTTAGGAATGGTCAGCATGAGGGTGCGATAGACTGTTTTTTACCTAAAATCTCCATTTAAAACTTGAATTCAGGTCTAGATCGAGGCAAATTTTATGAAAGCTCAATCTGCTGTGCGATCGATTCTGGCAGCAATTCCCCTGGCTGGATTTTTGATATTAGATTTTTTCCCCAACCTGGTTTTCTTCAAAGAAGATAGCAGCGGATGGGTGATTGTGGCAATTTATCGCCAATCTCAAATTGCTGCGGCCGAGCCAATTATGGCAGCCCCAGACGGCACCGGAACCACCATCACCACGCCCGGTGCGTCGCCCTCTCGCTACGATATTACAGGTGGCACAAGTTCCAGAGACGGAGCAAATCTGTTCCACAGTTTTACTCGATTTGGTTTAAATTCTGGCGAAACTGCCAATTTCATCTCCAACCCAAACATTAAAAATATCCTCGGCCGCGTTGTCGGCGGCGACGCTTCCTTAATTAACGGTTTAATTCGAGTTACTGGTGGCAATTCTAACTTGTACCTAATGAACCCGGCAGGGATTATTTTTGGCAGTAATGCGCGACTCGACGTGCCCGGGTCTTTTGTGGCTACCACCGCTAGCAGTATCGGTTTTGACAGCGGCTGGTTCAACGGTACGGGGGCGAATAACTACGCGGGCCTAGTGGGAGCACCGAATACTTTTGCTTTTGGCGCACAGCCGGGGAGTATTGTCAATGCCGGTGACTTGGCTGTGGAAAACGGGCAGAGTTTGACTTTGCTGGGCGGTACTGTCATCAGTACGGGGAGACTTTCAGCGCCAGGCGGTCAAATTACGGTGGCGGCTGTCCCGGGCCAAAATCTGGTGCGGTTGAGTCAAAACGGACTTTTGCTGAGTTTAGAAGTTGCTCCGGCTGCGGGAGTGGCTGGTTCGGAAGCTCTGCCGTTTTCTCCTCTGAGTTTGCCAAAGCTACTCTCGGGTTCCGGCGTGGCTAGCGCTACTGGTATAACTACGAACGATCGCGGTGAAGTCGTACTTACGGGCGGCCAAACAGTAGCGGCAGGTGCTGGAACTGCTTTGGTATCGGGTGCTGCGGACGTGTCTGCCAGGGGGGGCGCGGGAGGTACTGTCAACGTGTTGGGCGACAAGGTAGGGCTGTTGTCCGCGAAGATTGAGGCTTCTGGGCCCGACGGCGGGGGAACGGTGCGGATCGGGGGAGATTACCGAGGCGAGGGAACTGTGCCGAATGCCAGAATGACTTACGTGGATGGCAAAAGTTCGATCGCAGCCAACGCCACTCGATCGGGTAACGGCGGCAGAGTTTTTGTCTGGGCGGACAACACAACAGCATTTTTGGGCCGCATCAGCGCAACGGGCGTTTCTGAATCGAACAGCAGCGGTGTTGGCGGGTTTGTGGAAATTTCGGGGAAGCAAAGATTGATGTTTAACGGCACTGTCGATACTTCCGGGACAAACGGTTTGGGGACTTTGCTGTTCGATCCTGAAAATATTTTAATTACAGATTCCTCAGAAGCTGCGGGGGATGCGGCAGTTATTGCTAACAGTAATATTTTGGCAACACAAACGCCTTCACCAGGGCAGCAAAACCAGGACGATTCTTCGCTGACTATTTCAAGAAGAGCTTTGGAAAGTATCTCGGGGACAACCAATGTGGTTCTGGAAGCCCTGAATGATATTAAAATTGCTGATTTGGCGGATAATAAGTTGAGCTTTGCCGCAACTACTGGATCCGTGACATTGAGAGCAGATGCCGATCGCAATGGTGCGGGTGTTTTTTCGATGAATGCTGGAGATACAATTAGCACTCGCGGAGGCGCGATCGCCCTGGAGGGAAGTCAAATTACTGCGGGCAATTTGTCCAGCAACGGCGGAAATATTAGTTTAATTAGTCCGGGGACAACCGTTGCAGCCAATGTTTCGGCATCGAATTCCAGCGGCGGCACAAGTGGCAATATTTTGCTCGAAGGCCTGAACGTCACAGCCCAAAAACTTGATGCTAGCGGTTCTAAATCGTCGGCAAATGTAACTTTGACGGCTCGGAATATTCTGGGAGTTAGTTCGATCGCCGGTGGTTCGGGAAACATTACTTTAACTGGTAATGAAATTAATTTGAAAGGGGACAAAAATTCGGTCAGCGGGACGGGCTTTTTGGTACTCCAACCTTGGAATCTCGGTCAAAATATTGCGATCGCTGGTTCTGGAGATGTCGGGACTAATACTTATTTGAATCTGACAGCAAGCGAGCTCGAAAATTTGCAAAATGGGTTTGCTGGAATTACGATCGGCCGCAGCAACGGTAGCGGTTCGATTCTGATTGCTAATAATTTCACATTTTACGATCCGCTAATTATTCAATCGCCGACGGGTTTGGGAACAATTACGAGCACAAGTTCCCTGACAGGGGCAGACAATGCCTCAATTACTCTGAAAGCTGAGGGCAATATCCGCATCGGAAATATCACTACCAACAATCAGGAAATTCGCATCAATAGCACAACCGGCAATGTGACTACGGCTGCGCTACGCACAGGAAGTCCCCCCAGCATCAACACGAATGTCAATTCTGCGAAAGTGCCGCGCACGTCGGGGGGAGATGTGAGCGTTACCGCCGAGGGTACGGTGACTGCTGGCGCGATCGACACTAGGGGCGATCGCGCGGGGAATGTGACGCTGACTGGCCGCGGCGGAGTAACTGTTAGCGCGATCGAAGCTGGCGGCTCGGAAACAGGTGGAAATATTACTCTGACAGGCAACGAAATTGACTTGACGGGCGGCAACAATTCGATCGCCAGCAACGGCAATCTGGTGCTGCAACCAATCGATCCGGCTCAAAATATGACGATCGCCGGTGCTGCTGAGACTGAGGCTTTGAACTTGACTGCTGCGGAATTCAACTCGCTGCGAAACGGGTTTGCTTCAATCGCGATCGGGCGTGCTGACGGTAGCGGCTCGATCGCGATTACTCCAGCAACCACAACGCCCAATTCAACGCCGGCGGTGACATTTCAAGATCCGACGACGATTCGATCGCCCTTGGGATCTGGTGCGATCGTGGGAACTGGTGCGATCGTGGGAACTGATAACGCTAGCATCGCTCTGATGGGCGGTAGTGTGGCAGTGGGAGACGTTACCTCGAATGCAGGGATTAATATCACTAGCAGTCAAGGTAATGTGACTGCTGGTACGGTTTCCTCTCGATCGGCAAATGGGACGGCGGGCAATATCAACATCCGCAGCGCGGGCTCGGTAGTCGTGGGCAATGTCAATGCTTTCGGTGCCTCAAGTGGCGGAGATATCTCGATCGTGGCGCCGGGCCGGATCGTGACAGGGGTGATCAATTCTAGTTCGCAGTCGGGAAGTGCCGGTTCGAGCAAGATTACCGGGCAGAAAGATGTTGAAGTTGTTTCCATCAAAGCTAATGGAAATACGGGCGGCGATGTGGCAATCCAGGCTGGGGGATTGTTCCGGGCTGCTGGAAGCGAAACGACGAGCGATCGCGCCAGCGTTAGCATTTCTACAGACGGACAGGTGCGATCGGGTTCGCTGACGCTGTTGCAAAGCACTTGCCCGTCGGGAAACTGCACAACCACGACTGTTGGGACAGGAAACTCGAAGTCGAACGCTACCTCCTCAACTACTGCTACCGCGCCCCTGTTGAGCCTGCCGAGTCCAGCACCAACTACCACTGTGGGATTAAAAAATACAGGCAATTCTCCACAAATTGTCACTCAGACTCCGAGCGTGTCTTCGCCCAAGAGCGGTACCGCAAATGTACCCTCAGGGTCTGCTACTGTGCCTGTTGAGGAACGGTCGAACGAGACTGCTGCCGGCTCTGTTTTGCTGTCGCAGTCGGTGTTAAAAAACAATGTGGGTGCGTCTAGTGCGACAGAAAACGGCGGTGGAGCAACTGCACAAAAACCTGGAAGTGGCAATACAGACAGTATCGCGAGTTTGAGGCTGCCTGAGATTTCTCGATCGACTTCGATCGCGCAAATAAGTCCGATCGACGCAGTGCAGCAAAGGGATAGAGATCAGGGGCGGGAATTTGAACGTTACTTTGGCGGAAATCTCGATCGAAAGTCAATCACGCAGCAAAGTATCCGAGATACTCTCAGCAGCGTCAATCGCTTGACGGGAGTTAAACCGGCGATCGTTTACGTCTGGGTGAAAGACAAGAATTTAGAACTTGTGTTGTTATTGCCAGACGGCAAAAATGTGTTTAAAAGCGTGCCTGCAAGTCGCGAAACAGTGCTGCAAGTTGCTAAGGAATTCACTAATGCTATCAGAACTCCCAAAACATTGACTGGTTCTGATTACAAGCAACCTGCCCAGCAACTTTACCAGTGGTTAATTGCACCGATGCAAGCGGAATTGGATGCTAACAAAATTGACACCTTGGCGTTTTCGATGGATGCCGGTTTGCGAACTTTGCCTTTAGCTGCTTTGTTTGACGGCAAACAGTTTTTAGTAGAAAAGTATAGTTTGGGGCTGATTCCCAGTTTGAGTTTGACTGATACTCGCTATGCCGATGTTAAGGGTTCGGAAGTTTTGGCGATGGGTGCGTCGAAATTTCCCGAAAAATACGATCAAAATCCTTTACCTGCGGTGCCGCTCGAAATATCAACAATTGTGGGCAAGATTTGGCATGGTGCGTCTTTTCTCAACGAACGTTTTACGCTGGCAAATTTGAAGGAAAAACGCAATCAATCCCAATACAAAATTATTCACTTAGCTACTCACGGCGATTTTCAGCCTGGTGGTGCAGAAAATTCTTACATTCAGTTTTGGGATACTAAATTGCGGTTAAATCAGTTGGAAGAGTTGAAGTTATCTAACCCGCAGGTGGAGTTGTTGGTTTTGAGTGCGTGCACTACGGCGGTGGGAGACGAACAGGCTGAGTTGGGGTTTGCGGGATTGGCGGTACACGCGGGGGTAAAATCGGCTTTGGCGAGTTTGTGGTATGTGTCAGATGCTGGAACTTTGGGGTTGATGACCGAGTTTTACCAGCAGTTGCGGACGGCGCCGATTAAGGCTGAGGCTTTGCGGCAAGCGCAGTTGGCGATGTTGCGCGGGGAAGTGCGGTTGCAGGATGGTTATTTGGTGCGATCGGGCAACAATCAAGCTCTGCCTTTGCCTGCGGAATTGACGGCTAGGGGCGATCGAAATTTGTCGCATCCGTATTATTGGGCCGCTTTTACAATGATTGGTTCGCCTTGGTAATTTTGAAGGAAGAGGGAAGAAGGAAGAGGGAAGAAGGAAGAAGGAAGAAGGAAGAAGGAAGAAGGAAGAAGGAAGAAGGAAGAAGGAAGAAGGAAGAAGGAAGAAGGAAGAAGGAAGAAGGAAGGAAGAAGGAAGAAGGAAGAAGGAAGAAGGAAGAAGGAAGAAGGAAGAAGGAAGAAGGAAGAAGGAAGAAGGAAGAAGGAAGAAGGAAGAAGGAAGAAGGCGTAGGGTGCGTCGCCACGAAAAATCCCTATCTACATATCGACAATTTTGCTGGCGACGCACCTTAGGAACGAAAATTTAATAACTTACACTCTTAAAAGTGGGATGGGCGTCCCGCCCGTCCTTTATAGACCAATACGGTTTACTTAACACTATTTATGCCCGGAGATCCCCTAAATCCCCCTTAAGAAGGGGGACTTTAAGAGCTTCTTGTCCCCCCCTTCCCAAGGGGGGTTAGGGGGGATCTGTCTTAAGTGAACCGTATTGCTTTATAGACGGGCGGGACGCCCATCCCACAATAATTAAAATTGTAAGTTATTTAATTCTCATTCCTTACCACAATGGTACGATCGGGAGCATCTCCGTTTTGCAAAAAGCATTTTTTAAACAGCGGACGCCAGGACGTACTACGAACCTTTTTTGTGATGCTAATCGACCGGGCATGATATGATATGACTCATCACTAATTGTTACCTGCTATCTGACTCAAGCGTTTGAGGATGCGGAGTACATCGTGTAGATTATTGGTGCGATTGCTAATTCCAAATAAATCAGATGTGGCATATCGCGGTGATTCTCCGTTGAGCAACTTGACAAAGATGAAACTGCCTCCTGTAGCAATCATGCCGTAACTCGGGCGATCGCGATTGGGATTGGCCAGCATATAAGCTAAGATTTGCGCCAGCCCCGCTTCAATGGAAAACGAAACTCGTTTCGATTCGATTACCATCAGCCACAATTGGTCTTTTAAAACTAAAGTGTCGAGGCTGCCTTTAATAATCACGCCTTCATCTTCTTCGGAAATTTCGACGGATTTTTCCGGTTTAATGTAAAATGGGTGCAGGTAAAACTCGCCGGTGAACAGTAGTGGAGAGACGATCGACAAACTGATGGTTTTTTCCAGCATCGGCGGATACTCTAGCAAGTTGAAGTAACCCGCTTTAATCTGATCTAGCTGTCGTTTCTGAAACTCTGTGATTTCTGGTAACTCCTCTTGCCATTCCGGGAAAAATTGGTCGTCTGTGACAAGTTGCAGGTTAAAAAGTGTTTTTAATTCTTCTAGCGTGACATTTTTAGCTTGAATAGTTTGAACCATAATTTCCTAGCCTTTATTTTATAGATATTTACAATTTTATCAAATTCCTCTACAACCAAATTGGTTCGTAGTGAGGACTTCAGTCCTTCTTTTTATGAGGACTAAAGTCCTCACTACGAACCGAAGATAGGCGAAGTTATAGTTTAATCTTACTAATTCCAAATTTTTTGTAGATTCAGAACAAATCCCGGCAAAACCTCTTCCCCAGAAAGGGTGAGAGGAGATTGTAAAACTTCAACTGGTTGACCGGGGCGATAAATTTCTACTTCTCGTTTTTTGCGGTTAATCAGCCAACCCAAACGGCAGCCATTTTCCATATATTCTTGCATTTTTGCCTGCGTCTTGTTCAAGCTGTCACTCGGAGAAAGAAACTCGATGACAAAATCAGGACAGAGGGGGATAAATTTGTCTCTTTGTTCGGGTGTCAAAGCTTCCCACCGCGATTTTTCGACCCAGGAGACATCGGGAGAGCGATCGGCTTTACTGGGCAGAGTAAACCCTGTGGAGGAATCAAACACTTCTCCGAGTTCGGTTCGATCGTTCCACGTCCAGATTTGAGCATTCGCTGTTGAGTTGCGTTTCCCTGTTTCTCCTCCGGTTGGCGGCATGACAATTAATTCTCCGTTGGCGTTGCGTTCTAGTTTCAATTCTGGGTGTTCTTCGCACAGTTGGTAGAACTGTTCGGAAGTTAGTTTGACAATGGAATTGAGATTTAAGGTGATAGCAGTCATGATTATTTACCTGCTGTGTATATGAACTAGATTAAGAACTAAAAATGGGATGATTCATTTTTAATTCTTAATTTTTAATTCTTAACTTCTAATTCTACTGCAATTGTTGGATGCGCTTGAGGGCATCTTGATATGCAGTTGTTCTGCCGCCTTGCTTGTAAAGTTCCGCTGCTTTTTGAAAGTCGGCAATTGCTTTGGCTTTGTCTTCTGTCAGGTAAGCTAAAGCTCGGTTGTAGTAGGCGTCGGCAAAACCGGGATTGGCTGCGATCGCACTCGTGTATGCTTGAATAGCGGTTCCACCGCGGGTGGGGTCGGGTTGTGGCAAGCCGGCAGTAATGAAAGTGCGGGCATTGCCGATATTAAAATGCAATTCTGGGCTGTATTTAGGATTGAAAGTGAGTGCTTTGTTGAAATCGGCGATCGCCTCCCAAGCCTCTCCCTGATCTAAGCGCGAAAGCCCTCGAAAATAATAGGCTTGGGCATCTTTTGGGTTAACGGTGGATACCGGGCCGATAGTTGTGGGAGTATTGTCTACTTTCAACTCGGATTTGTTGATTCCCGCCGCCACCAGTTTGGCGATAAAAGTATTAATGGGAACTGCTGCATTAAATCCTGTTTTAATTGGGGCGACTTCCCCGTTACTGATTTGGGCAAAACCGAATTCCCCTTGTCCGTGCAAACCGATGACTCGGGCTTCAGAGTCGAAAACTGGCCCGCCACTCATGCCACTCCAAGTGACGGCTTGATACCGCAAAGTGTAACCTTCCCGGCGATCGCGCGGGCGGCTGGTAACGAGTCCGGGAGACATTTCTGGTTCTCGTTCGGCCCCAAAGAGTCCGCCCGTAGCGGGATAGCCGTAAACGAAGATTTGAGTGCCGATGACGGCTTTGTCAGAATCGGCTAGCGTCGCCACTGGATATTCTTCGGGACTTTCAAATTTGACTACTGCTAAATCCGGATCTGTTGGGGCTGTTTGCAAGCGGGTGACGTTGCTTACTTGATAGTTTTTGCCCGCCGACGTGCGAACGGTGTATTTCACGTCTGCTTTTTCTACGACGTGATTGACTGTTAAAACTGTGTAAGTTTTGCCGTTTTTGGCAATAATTACCCCGGAACCGTCTCCGAGGGAACTATTGATTTGTACTGTCAGCGGCCCGGCGATGCTGGCGACTTCTTGGGGAGTTTTGGCGATCGCCGGTTGGCTGATGACTATGGTTAAGGCTGCGGTGGTTCCTGCTAGCAAGGTGGTTAAGGTGTCATAACGAGAAAAATTCATATTCATGGCTGTTGCTAATTGGTAGTTTGGTATGGGAGTTCGCTGCGGTTGGTGGTTTGGGCTTTTTTGGTTTTTAGTTTGATTAATGTTTTGACGCTATTGGCGATCGGCTTTGTTATTTACTGATAATTTTACTCGCTTTTTTGTTCCGCGATTTCCTATCTAGACATTCAGTTGTAAGGTATGTCAGGCTTGCAATGTCTACAATAAATTAGGCTTGGCCTTTGACGAACCCTACTCACTATGGATGATTCATTGCTATGTGGTAGCTTGTTCGCTAATTGTTGGATGCAAAAGTTGAAGCGGTACGTTGTTGGGCTTTAGCCCTGAAAGAGCGCCCAAGCGCAACTACGTACCTTTGAAAGAGCGCTGAAGCGCAACTACGTACCTTCAAGAGCGCTGCTACGTACCTTCAAGAGCGCTCAAGCGCAACTACGTACCTTCAAGAGCGCTCAAGCGCAACTACGTACCTTCAAGAGCGCTCAAGCGCAACTACGTACCGCTTCGGGTGCAACTATGTAATTTGATGTTTTGTGGCCCATTGGACGATCGCCTCAGTCAACCCATCTAATGTATATTCTGTCGCTTCTACGTCTAACTTGCCCAATAAATTCTGGCAGCTTTTGGAGGTTTCCGGGCCGATGGATGCGATACAAACTTTTTCTAGCCAATCCTGAGATAAGGAGAATTCGGGAGTTGTTTCGAGGAGGTGGCAAAAGTTATGTACGGTTTTGGAACTGGCAAAGGTTATGATATCTACGGCTTGATTCTGGAGTGCGGCTAGGGCGATCGGATCGATTGTTTCGGGACAGCAAGATTGGTACGCTGGTACTTCGATTACTTGCGCTCCTTTGGCGGTGAATTCTTTGACTAAAACTTCTCTTCCCCCACTTTCTACTCTGGGAAATAAGATTTTGCAGTTTTGCAAATTGTCGGGGAAGTTTTCGACTAGGGAATCGGCGACAAAGTTGGGTGGAATAAAGTCGGGTTGTAGTGAGTGCGATCGCAAACTTTCTGCTGTCTTTTTCCCAACTACTGCTATTTTAATGCCAAACAAGCTCCGCGCGTCTTTGCCTTTTGCTTGCAATCGTTGAAAAAACCAGTCTACGGCGTTGTGGGAAGTGAGGATTAACCAGTGAAAGCTTGACATTTGCCCGATCGCGCTATCCAACGGTTCCCAACTTGAAGGCGCACCAATTACTAAGGCTGGCATTTCGATCGCGCGGGCACCCAGTTGCTGGAGTCGATCGCTAAATTGACCAGACTGGGAGGCCGCGCGGGTGACTAAAATCGTTTTTCCGGCTAGCGGTTGGCTGTGGTTAGCGGTGACAGGTGTATGGCTCATGTTTGTGCTTTCTGGCCAGATTAAAAATTCGCGCAATCTAACTACTTCCCCAATGACGATGACGCAAGGCGATAGAGATTCACCTGTTGTTTGTTGTACAATGTCGGAGAGCGTGCCGATCCAGATTTGCTGTTCGGGGCGGCCGCAATCTCGGATAATGGCGATCGCAGTTTCGGGCGATCGTCCGTGTTTTTGTAATTGCCAGACTATCTCGCTTAAATTGCGCCCTCCCATCAAGATTACCAGAGTTTCTATCCGCACTAAAGCTTCCCATTCCAGCGCATCCGGTTCGTGGGCGCTCATCACTGCAAAACAGCGGCTCATCACCGGATCTGTGAGGGGAATTCCTGCTAGTAAAGGTGCCGCAAATGCTGACGAGATTCCCGGCACAACTTCAAATTCGCAGCCTGCTATAATTAATGCTTGAATCTCGGAACTGGAGCGACCAAAAATAAATGGATCGCCACTTTTAAGTCTCACTACTTGTTTGCCAAGTTGGCAATGTTCTACCAGCAAACGGTTAATTTCTTGCTGCTGGGTGGAAGGTTTGCCACCGCGTTTCCCTACTTCTATTTTCTGACAAGTGACTGGAATTAATGCGAGTTGCGGGATGTCGATGAGTGCGTCGTAGATTAAGACTTCGGCTTGGGAGAGCAGTTTTTGCGATCGCACTGTCATCAAGTTACAATCTCCGGGCCCCCCACCGACTAGATAAACTTTTCCTTTTGAGTTTTTCATAAGTCATCCTCGATAGTATAATTTAAGGAAGAAGGAAGAAGGAAGAAGGAAGAAGGAAGAAGGAAGAAGGAAGAATGAGCAATTATGAAATAACAAATACTAATGCCCAATCCCTCCGCTTCGCTCCGCCCAATGCCCTGTTTGGCCAATGCCCTGTTTGGCCAATCCCCAATCCCCAATCCCCAATCCTTAACCAAAAATCCTATATTTATGCAGATTATCACCATCACGGCCGCCGATGCAAATTA
Organism: Microcoleus sp. PH2017_35_SFW_U_B; assembly: GCF_020737865.1. Classification (NCBI taxonomy): domain Bacteria; kingdom Bacillati; phylum Cyanobacteriota; class Cyanophyceae; order Oscillatoriales; family Microcoleaceae; genus Microcoleus; species Microcoleus sp. PH2017_35_SFW_U_B. Next base: position 3,424 of record NZ_JAEQDE010000102.1, on the reverse strand, counting down.
CTTTGAACTGGTGCGAGGCACTATTTTATCGGTGCGGGAAAAACCAGAGGGCGCTAATGTGGCGATCGGCTTTTTCGATCTAGGCTGCACTCCCGAACAATTGGAGTGGCTGGAAACACAAGTTAATATTATTCAAAAACCCGATTGGGAGTTCAACTTTCCCGGCAAAAATGAAGCACCTCACTATCTCAAAGGACTTTTAGCTCGTCCGTTTCTGCGCCGTTACTTCCCGAATTTCGACATCTACCTGTGGATAGATGCTGATGCTTGGGTGCAGGATTGGCAAGCTATGGAATTATTCGTAAAAGGCGCGGCAAAACGGGGTTTAGCAGTTGTTCCAGAATTAGATAGAGGCTATTATTTAGCTTATGGCAAATTGCCTTGGTACTGGGAATTTGTTTATCGCGATTATCAAGCAGCTTTTGGGGAAGAAGTTGCCAAACAGTTGCACAGCTATCCAACTATCAATGCAGGTATCTTTGCGCTGCACAAAGATGCGCCGCATTGGGAACTTTGGGCGGAATATCTGGATGAGGGATTGCAGCGGCACGTTTCTTTGATGACTGACCAAATAGCGTTAAATCGGCTCGTTTACGGTACTGAAATGTTCGATCGCACAGAGATGCTGCCGGCTGGGTGCAATTGGAGCTGCAACTTCGGTTTGCCCGTCTGGGACAAGCAGCGACGCTGTTTTGTGGAGCCGTATTTGCCGCACGGGGCGATCGGCATTCTGCACATCACAGGTCACAAGCACGACTTGGTAAAATTAGCAACAACCGACGGGAATCAAATAGAAATTAGTCTCCGCTACCAACCGATTCAACCGCCAGTATCCCCACAATTAAAATCAGAAAAAATGACAGTACAACCACCATCTCAAATTCAAAATAATACATTACCTGTCGGAGATTACGTCTCGCCCGAACTAAAAATTATTCTCCCAGATGCGTACTTTCCCAACATGATTGTGGGCGATACTAATACTTGTCCGTGGCCGTATCTGCGCCGGGAAATCAAGCACAATTGGTATGTCGATCGCCGTGCTAGTTCAGTCGGATTTCTCAGTCGCGACGAAGCACACATCCTTTACAATACAGCCCTGCAATTTTCAGGTAAAAAAGCCTTAGAAATCGGCTGCTGGCTGGGTTGGTCTGCTTGTCACTTAGCACTCGCCGGAGTTGAGTTAGATGTCGTCGATCCGCTATTAGAAAGAGATGATATTAGACAAAGCGTAATAGATTCAATTCAAGGCGCTCTCAATGCGTCTGGCGTGCAAACTTCCGTTGAACTCATACCCGGTTACAGCCCCCAAAGAGTAGAGCAATTAGCAAAGGATTTGAACCGGAAATGGTCGTTAATTTTTATTGACGGAGAACACGAAGGTGATGGGCCGTTAAATGATGCGATCGCCTGCGAAAAATTGGCAGAAGAAGATGCAATAATTTTATTTCACGATTTAGCTGCTCCGGCTGTTGCTAAGGGTTTAGATTACTTGAAACAACAGGGTTGGCAAACGATAGTATATCAAACAATGCAAATTATGGGTGCAGCTTGGCGGGGGAATGTCGAGCCTGTAAAACATCAACCCGATCCTAATATTTATTGGGATTTGCCAGCACATTTGCAGGGTTATGAAATTAGCAGTTTAAACGGTATTGATTCGACCCCATACAGTAAAAAAAATAAACAAAAACAGTCATCTTATACAAGAGATTTCTACGAATTAATAGGAGAAGGAACTCGCAGTTCTGCTATAGAAATTATTCCCCTGCTGTTAGACTTGCTGCAACCAAATTTACCTAAAAGTGTAGTGGATGTGGGCTGCGGTACGGGAAGTTGGTTGGCTGCTTTTCATAAATTGGGAATTGCTGACTGTTTGGGAATAGATGGCGATTATGTCGATCGCACTCTTTTACAAATTCCTTTAAATCAGTTCCAATCCGCCGATTTAAAGCAACCGCTGCAATTAAAAAGAAAGTTTGACTTAGCAATTTCTCTAGAAGTTGCAGAACATTTACCAGCTACCTGTGCTGAAACCTTTGTTAATTCTCTCACTAAACTAGCACCAGTAATTTTGTTTTCGGCTGCGATACCGTTTCAAGGAGGCGTCGAACACGTTAACGAACAGTGGCCGCAATATTGGGTAAATTATTTTCATACAAAAGGTTTTGCAGTCGTGGATTGCTTGAGGAGAAAAATATGGAACAATGACAAAGTAGAGCCTTGGTACGCTCAGAATATATTTATTTTTGTTAAACAAGAATATTTATCGAGATATCCAATGTTAGAAAGTGAATATCAAAACACGGATTTGAATCAATTAGCGATTGTACATCCCAAGATTTATTTTTATAGCTTGCAAGCTGCTCAAAAGTCAGCCCAAACAGAAAGTTTCAGGCAAATTTCTGCATCCCAGCAATTGGAAAATCGACCTTTGGTATCTGTGATTGTTCCCTGCTACAATCAATCTCACTTTTTGCCACAAGCGGTAACTAGCGCAATTAAGCAAACTTACAAAAATTTGGAAATTATCATTGTCAATGATGGCAGCTTAGATACTACAAGCACAGTTGCCAAAAATTTAATAGCAGCAAATCCCCAGCATAAAATCAGGCTGGTAGAACAAACAAATCAAGGGCTGTCTCTGGCAAGAAATGCTGGAATAGCAGCAGCAAATGGTGAATACATTATGCCTTTGGATGCTGACGATATTTTAGCTGAAAATGCCTTGAATAGTCTTTTAGAAATATGCTTAAAATCTCATGTACCTTGTGTAGCATTTGGTTCTTATCAAATGTTTGGCACAGAAAATCGCATAGTACCGAGTAGCGATTTGTATTCGCCGGAAAACATCAAGCACTCTAACATGATTCACCCGTCTTCACTGTATCACAAATCTATTTTGGATTTAGTGGCAGGTTATAAAATTGGGATGAAAGAAGGTTACGAAGATTGGGAATTTTGGGTCAATTGTCACAGACATAATATCCCATTTTTCGGAACGAAAGAAGTAGTTGTCAATTATCGGCGTTCCCAGGGTTCTATGTTGGAAAAAGCTCAGCAACATCATGAAAAGTTGGTAGCACAAATTGTTTGTTACAACCGGGATATTTATGATATTGAAAGCGTGAAGAATGCTGAGAAATTCTTGGAAGCAATCGCAAATTAATCTTTTTTATCTGGTAGGGTGCGTCGCTGCTATATTTTTGATTTTAATTGCAGATTGTCGAGTGCGACGCACTCTACATTATCTATCGGTTGATTGAAATTGTAATTTCAACCTACATTTTATTTGTAGGGGCGGGTTCGCCAACCATACATAATAATCACCGACAATTAATATAAACCCGCCCCCGCCCCACCGTAAATCTGAATGTACATTAATATTGTTTGTTGGGTGAGGGCGGGTTTTTGAAATTGTTAG
>NZ_JAEQDE010000101.1:0-20492 GCF_020737865.1 Microcoleus sp. PH2017_35_SFW_U_B | reverse complement strand
CGCAACTACGTACCTAAGAGCGCTGAAGCGCAACTACGTACCTAAGAGCGCTGAAGCGCAACTACGTACCTAAGAGCGCTGAAGCGCAACTACGTACCTTTAGAAATTACCAAATTTATGTTTGCAGATTTCTTTATCAAACGACCTGTCTTTGCTAGTGTCTGCGCCTTAATTATCATTTTAGTAGGCGCAATCAGCATCCCCACACTGCCGATCGAACGCTTCCCTGACATCAGCCCCACCCAAATTAGCGTCACGGCTAACTATAGTGGGGCGAGTGCCGAAATTGTCGAAAATGCCGTTACGAATATCCTAGAGAGGCAAATCAACGGCGTAGAAGGGCTAAAATATCTAACTTCTAGCAGCAGTAATGACGGCACTAGCACTATTACTGCAACTTTCGATCCGTCGCGCAACAAAGATATTGCCGCTGTCGATGTCCAAAATCGAGTGTCAGTCGCTCAACCCCAACTCCCAGATGCCGTACAGCGCACGGGAGTGAGAGTTACCAAACAATCTACCAGTCTCTTGCTGGCGATCGGCTTATTTACCGAAAATAAAGAATACGACACCACATTTTTAAGCAACTACGCTGACTTGTATTTGGCAGATGCTTTAAAGCGGATCAAAGGTGTTGGCGATGTGCGAATTTTTGGGGAACGCCGCTATGCCATGCGCCTGTGGATCGACCCCAATAAGTTAGCAGCTCGCGGTTTGACAATGCAAGATATAACCAGGGCGCTTAACGAACAAAACTTACAAGTTGGTGCTGGGAGAGTTGGTCAAGAACCCGCTCCCGACGGGCAAATGTATCAAATTGATTTACGGGCTAAAAGCCGTCTGCAAGAACCAGCAGAATTTGAAGAAATTGTCCTTAAAACTGATGGAAATGGCACTGTAGTTAAGTTAAAAGAAGTCGGCAGAGCGGAATTAGGAGCCGAAAATTACAGCTCTTTCCTGCGATTTCGGGGCAATGATGCGGTGGGTTTGGGAATTTATCAATTGCCGGGAAGCAATGCTTTGAATGTGGCTCATGCTGTTAAAGCAGAAATGGAAAAACTCGCAACAAGTTTTCCTCCTGGGTTGATACATCGAGTCGCGCTTGATACGACTTTAGAAGTTTGGAGGCCCGCTAGGTTGGGTGTTTGACCGGGTAAATAGGGTTCTTGATTGGATGCAGCGGCAATATCGGAAATCTTTGATATTTCTCACGGGAATTAAAACCATTGTCACGTTCGTATTCATAGCCTCTCTGGGAGTCACAGCTTGGCTTTATCTATCAGTACCCACGGCATTTATCCCAGAGGAAGATCAGGGCTATTTTCTGACAATTATTCAAGGCCCCCAAGGAGTTTCGCTGCAATATACTCGCAAAGTGATGGATGAAGTTGAACAAGAAATTCTGAAACTTCCTGAGGTTGTAGGGACTTTCTCTGTGGGTGGCTTTGGTTTTAGCGGCAGCACTTCTAACCAGGGTATTATCTTTACTACGCTTAAATCCTGGAGCGAGCGTCACGGAGAAGCTCAAAGCGTACAAGCGATTATTGGTAAGTTGCGGGGTCAGCTTTCGGCAATTCCAGAAGCAAGAATTTTCCCGGTGAATCCGCCCGCAATTCAAGGTTTAGGTCAATTTGGAGGCTTCCAATTTCAACTTCAAGATCGCAAAGGAAACAGCGGTTTAGATGCTCTGGTTCAGGCGATGGGTGGGATTTTGAAGCAGGCGAATCAGACGCCGGGATTGCAAGCGGTTTTTAGTACGTTTGCTGCGAATACGCCTCAGTTAGTTGTGGAAGTTGACCGCAATCGGGCTAAGGCTTTGGATATTTCTATTAGTGATATTTTCAGTACGCTACAAACGGCTCTGGGTTCGCAGTATGTAAACGATTTTACTCTCCAGCAGCGCAATTATCGGGTGTACGTGCAAGCAGATAAACAGTTCCGTGCTAATCCTGAAGATATTGGTAAATTGTATGTCCGCTCTGCAAAGAATGAAATGATTTCTTTGAGCAATTTGGTGAAGCTAACTCCGGTGGTGGGAACCCAAACTGTCAACCACTACAATTTATTTAGGTCAATTGAAATTAATGGCTCTCCCGCTCCGGGTGCGAGTTCTGGACAGGCGATTAAATCGATGGAAAAGGTGTCGGCTCAAGTTTTACCGTCTGGTTTTGGCTATGAATGGTCGGGGACTTCTTTGGAAGAAATTGAGTCGGGGGGTCAAGCGCCGATTATTTTTGGTTTGGGGCTGGTTTTTGTGTTCTTGGTTTTGGCTGCTCAGTACGAAAATTATGTGGATCCTTTTATTATTTTGCTGGCGGTTCCTCTGGCGATTTTAGGTGCGCTTTTGGCTCAGTCTTTGCGGGGTTTGGCGAATGATGTTTATTGCCAAATTGGTTTGGTGATGTTGATTGGATTGTCGAGTAAAAATGCGATTTTAATCGTGGAGTTTGCTAACCAGTTGCGGGAGCGGGGATATTCAATTGCTAAGGCAGCAGTTGAGGCGGCTCAAGAGCGTTTGCGACCGATTTTGATGACTTCTTTGGCGTTTGTTTTGGGGATTCTGCCTCTGGTTAATCCCGAAGGTGCAGGTGCAGCCAGTCGCCGATCGCTCGGGAATGCGATCGCGGGCGGGATGGTTGTTTCTACTTTCTTGAGTTTGTTTATGGTGCCGGTGCTGTATGTGGTGATTGTCTCGGCTCGCGATCGCTTTAGCAAACGCGATCGCCCGGAACATCCGCCCCATGATGATGACACAAGTTTGGATGGAAAAACGGCTCCCGGCGAGGAGGTTGAGGGCGATCGAGTAGCACCGTTGTAACCGCCCGATCTTCTAAGGTACGTAGTTGCGCTTCAGCGCTCTTTATATGAAAGAGCACCCAAGCGCAACTACATACCTTAAAATTAACTTCTAGAAAAGTCTTCTTTGGGCAGAAGGCTATGATGCAGGGGGGCTAGAGATGCTAAATTCGCATCAAATAGTTCGATCGCCCACAACTCACAAAAAATACTCTATGAACCGCCCCGCACCTGACAGTTCCTCCCAAATGAGCGAGATTGAACTCGCCAACCTCAGCCGCACGATCGATTACAGTTCCATTCGATCGATACCTGAAATTTGGGCGATCGTCAAACAGCGATTTCCCCAAACCGTCGCCCTCCACGATCCCCACAGCAAACCCGAAATTAAACTCACCTATACCGACCTCTACCAACAAATCCAGCAATTCGCCAGCGGATTGCAGGCCCTCGGCATCAATGCAAACCCAGCAGAAATAATCCCTCCCCGCGTCGCCCTCTTCGCCGACAACAGCCCCCGCTGGCTGATAGCCGATCAAGGTATCATGACCGCTGGGGCCGCCAACGCCGTGCGAGGCGCCACCGCCGACCCCGAAGAACTCCTCTACATCATCCAAGACAGCGGCAGTACCGCTTTAGTAGTCGAAAACCTGGCCTTACTCAAAAAACTGCAAGCCCGCCTCCCCGATTTGCCGATCGAACTTATCGTCCTCCTCTCCGACGAAGAACCAGAAACCAGCCTCACCCTAACCACAGTCAAATTTTCCCAAGTCATGGCCACAGGCGCTAACCGCCCCTTCAAACCCGCCAACCACAACCACCAAACCCTCGCCACCCTCCTCTACACCAGCGGCACCACAGGCAAACCCAAAGGTGTCATGCTGACTCACGGGAACCTGCTGCACCAACTCACCACCTTCGGCACAATTTTGCAACCCGAACCGGGCGAATCAGCCCTCAGCATCCTGCCCAGTTGGCACGCTTACGAACGCACAGTCGAATACTTCCTGCTTTCCCAAGGATGCACGCAAATTTACACCAATATTCGCTATTTCAAACAAGACTTTAAAACTTGCAAACCCCAGTACATGGTGAGCGTTCCGCGCATCTGGGAATCGATTTACGAGGCAGTACAAAAGCAATTTAGGGAACAGCCACCCAACAAACAAAAATTGGTTAATTTTCTGTTATCTGCCAGCCAGCAATACATTGAAGCCCGCCGCATTTTCCAAGGATTAACTCTCAGTTTGAAACCTGCTTCTGCTTCGGAAAAACTGATCGCCCGGATCAAAAGTATTCTGTTGTCTCCCGTACACGCGATCGCCGAAAAACTGGTTTATCAAAAAGTCCGGGAAGCTACGGGAGGGCGTTTTAAGTGGGCAATTAGCGGCGGAGGTTCTTTGGCCGCGCATTTAGATAACTTCTTTGAAATCGCGAATATCGGTTTGTTGGTGGGATACGGTTTAACTGAAACATCTCCGGTTTTGACAGTCCGCCGCCCTTGGCACAATCTTAAAGGTTCTGCCGGACAGCCGATCGCCCATACTGAAATTAAGATAGTTGACCCGGAAACCAGACAGCAACTGCCCACAGGCCAGCGCGGTTTAGTATTGGGACGCGGGCCGCAAATCATGCAGGGCTACTATCTCAATCCCCAAGCTACCGCGAAAGCCATTGACTCCGAAGGCTGGTTTGACACCGGCGATTTGGGTTGGCTGACACCGGGCAATGACTTAGTTTTGACCGGGCGCGCCAAAGATACGATCGTCCTCAGCAACGGCGAAAATATCGAACCGCAGCCGATCGAAGATGCCTGCGTCCGCAGCCCCTACATCGACCAAATTATGGTAGTAGGTCAAGACCAAAAATCGATCGGCGCCTTAATTGTCCCCAATTCAGAAGCCGTGCAGAAATGGGCAGAAACTCAGAATCCGCCAATACACGAAATTGACTGGAATAGCAAGAAAATTCAAGACTTATTCCGTCAAGAATTGAACCGGGAGGTGCAAAATCGCCCCGGATACCGCGCGGACGATCGCATTGGCCCGTTCCGGTTGATTCAGGAGCCATTTTCGATGGAAAATGGAATGTTGACTCAGACCCTGAAAATTAAGCGCCCGGTTGTGACGGAACACTACCGCGATATGATTGACGGGATGTTTTGAAATATTCGCAGGACTTGGGGAATGGAGAAGAAAAAATTATCCCTACACCCAAGTCCCGATTGGTGTCAACTTAAGCCTCAAAACCTTTGTATCTCTCGTTTATTTGTATCTCTCGTTTATAGGAGAGGCCAGATCCCCCTAAATCCCCCTTAAGAAGGGGGACTTTGAGAAGATTCTTATCCCCCCCTTAAGAAGGGGGGCTAGGGGGGATCTGGCCTGAATCGCCAGACAGAAGACTGATAATAGGTTTGACGTTCAGTTGACACCAACACCCGAGTCCCGAGTCCGAGTCCTGAGTCATTAGGAAATGTCTACCAACTATTGACTAATGACTGATGACTGTTGTTCGCGAGCGGGGACGCTCGCACTTCTGACTAATGCCTAATTCCCAATTGACAAGCAACAAATTTATGGAACCACAATTACTCTTGAAGCGATCGATTAACGTAAAAGTCGTCGTTACTCCCCGCTGGAAAGAAGAAGCTCAACAGCAACTCCAAGCCCAAATCAATCAAATAGATTCTCAGCTACAACAGCTAGAAATGCAAGGGCAGCGGATGGTTTCAGAAATCCAAAAGCAAAGCCTGCAACCCCCCGGCCCGCAAGTAATGCAGCAAATAGAAAACATTCAAGTGCAGGTGAATCAAAGAAAGAGCGAACTGCTAGAACAGAAAAACCAAAACCTGCAACAGCTTCAGCAAGTGCAGGTGCTAGACCTCGAACAAGAAGTGAGTCAAGGTCAAATTGACGGCACGTTCACCGTCGGGGTGGGAGAAAACTTGATTCAAAAAATGCAAATAGAAGTTCTGCTCCGCGACGGCATTGTCGAAGAAATTCGAGGTGATATTTAGAACTTAGAAATTGGTGATTGGTAATTGATAATTGGTAATTGGTAGGTAATTTTGAGTTGATAGCCGCACATCTTCGGACTAGAGGCTGGCATAATAATAACTATTGCCGATCGCCAATTATCAATTCCCAAATACCGATCGCCAATTACCAACTCACAAGGAATTTTTACAGATGATTCGCGAAGTTTTCATGCCAGCCCTAAGCTCTACCATGACAGAGGGCAAAATTGTTTCCTGGGTCAAATCCGCTGGGGACAAAGTAGAAAAGGGCGAAACGGTAGTCGTAGTTGAATCTGACAAAGCCGACATGGATGTCGAGTCTTTCTACGAAGGCTATCTAGCAATAATTATTGTACCAGCAGGCGAAGTTGCTCCGGTCGGAGCTGCGATCGCCCTAGTCGCAGAAACAGAAGCCGAAATCGCCGCCGCCCAGAAACAAGGAGCCGGCGCCCCCGCAGCCGCAGCCCCAGCAGCCGCAGCCCCCGTTCCTGTCGCAGCTACAGCATCAGTGGGTTTGCAGCAAAACGTCAGCCGCCAAAACGGCCGCAGCATCGTCTCTCCCCGCGCTCGCAAATTAGCCAAAGAGTTTAAAGTAGATTTAAATTCAATCAAAGGCAGCGGCCCCAACGGTCGGATTGTTGCAGAAGATGTGGAAGCAGCAGCCGGTAAAGCCCAACCAGCTCCGGTTCAGCAACCAGTAACAGTCCCCGCAGCACCCGCACCCGCAGCACCCGCACCCGCAGCAGCCAAACCCGCACCCGCACCAGTCCCAGCGGTAGCGCTTTCCGGTAACAGAGTACCGATGAATGCGCTGCAAAATGCGGTGGTTCGCAATATGGAAGCAAGTTTGAGCGTGCCTTGTTTCCGCGTCGGCTATACAATTACTACTGACAATCTCGACAAACTCTACAAACAAATTAAGTCAAAAGGCGTCACGATGACGGCTATGCTGGCAAAAGCAGTAGCGGTAACTTTACAAAAACATCCTCTGCTGAATGCTTGTTATGTGGAGTCGGGAATTCAACACCGTGCTGATATTAATGTGGCGGTAGCGGTGGCGATGGACGGCGGCGGTTTGATTACGCCGGTGTTGCAAAATGCCGATCGCCTGGACATATATTCTCTCTCCCGCAGTTGGAAGGATTTAGTCGATCGCGCCCGCGCCAAACAGCTAAAACCCGACGAATACAGCACGGGAACTTTTACTCTTTCCAATTTGGGAATGTATGGAGTAGATAAGTTTGACGCGATTTTGCCGCCGAATCAAGGCTCGATTTTGGCGATCGGCTCTTCGCGCCCCCAAGTCGTAGCTAACGAGGAAGGCTTGATGGGAGTGAAGCGGCAAATGCAAGTTAATATTACTTGCGATCACCGAGTTATTTACGGTGCTGACGCTGCGTCTTTCTTGCAGGATTTAGCGAAATTGATCGAGACAAATCCTCAATCTTTGACACTTTAATTAGTTAACTGTTGACGGTTGACTGTTGACTGTTGATAGTTGATATCGTTTCCGGTAGCATCCGAATTATTAGCCAAAATGAGGAGACGGCAGTGCCGTGTCCCTACCAATAATATTGTAGGGATACGGCAATGCCGTCTCCTCTATATCATTTCGATGCAACCGAATTGATATCAAACAAGAATACTTTGTTCAAACTCGCACCGAATTTCATCTACAACTTTGCGATCGCTCAAATCACGATGCCACCAGTGGCTACAGCCATCTTGACAATATTTATCGTACCTGCGGGCATCAGCAATTGCTAATAAACTGATTAACAGAAAAAAGGTTTTGATAGATTCTGAGGCTGGCAGTTTCAAAAGCTTTGTGATTTGTTCTTTTAATCGCCCTTTGCTCAGCAATACGCAAGGGGTGTAAGTTGCACGAAGTTTTGATTTAGTAATAGCTAGGAAAACATCTTCTTCTCGCGCCCCTGCTTGGATGGTCATGTAGGATAGCCGCTGCAATATTTCCTGCTGGCCTTCGGTTGGGAAGCTTAAGAACCAGTTTTTTGCATCTTCTTGGCTAATTAATTGTTGTTGAATTTGATTGATTATAATTTCATCGGTTAGATTCATTAAATAAAATTTTAGTTTCAGCCATCTGTTGATTTGAGTTTGCCGGATGCTTTTGCTTGGTCGATCGCATCTTGAATCAGAAGGTAGACAAAGTTGGAGATCGATCGCTTTTCGATATCGCACAACTTTTCTAATTCCTTTTTAGCCTGTGTTGGCAAAACCACTGAAATCCGCTCGCTGTCGCTCATGCCTTGCAATCTGTTAGAAGTTTCTCCTATTGTGCCACCTCCTCCGTCCAGCTCGTGCATCCACAGTCAGTTGTGTGCTTATCTATGCACACTTACGCTTACTTTGTGTTATTTTTATGGGTAATGTCAGAAGCCAGCGCATCCACCGACCAAGTTTCTGCGCTGGCTCTGGCTCCGTTTAGCAATGGAGACTCCTCTATTATGAAATACGAAGGATACCTGAAGCCGTGGGCAGTGGCTCGCTTGCTTCCGAGCTTGCAATGGGCGATCGTTGGTCGCTATCGCAGCCGATCGGATGCGGAGGGACATCTTCAGTTGTTTCGGCAACGAGTGCCCAACATCCGATTTGAAGTGGTGTTTGATTTACCGCATCCTCAAGGATAATTTTCTTGAGAAACGGTGTTCGATTGACTGACAGTTCACTTTGGGGCGATCGCACTTTTGGAGATTAAGGGCGATCGCACTTAATTAACAAATAGCCGAAGCAGGCGCAATTTCGCGGAGTGGCATCAGGAATTCTTGCTTTTCTTCGGGGGTGATATAGCCGCCATTTAGAGCCATTTCCATGAGTTGTTCAACAAATCCCTTTAACTCTGTGATAACTTGATTTTTATTCAGTTCCAATTGTTGATTTCTGGATTTTAGCGTAAACTGATTTGGAGATAAATATCCAAATTCTTTGAAATTACAACTAATTTTATCGTTGGTTAAGGGCTGCAATTCAAAAGTAAGGCACACACTTTCAACAAATTCTATTTTGATGGGTTTGCCTTGAGATAACTCACTGAGTTTTTTGGGGAGTTCATCTTCTAGGAGCATACATATATCGGGGTCTAAAAAAAGTTTGATTTTTTGTTCACCGATTTCTATTGAAACTGGGCGATCGCATTCAAAGCAAAATAGTTTCAGCCCTAATTCAAAATGCGAAAGTTCTCCTAATGAGTCATCTGGTGCATCAGCATATTTTTCGCCATTAGGTTCTTCTAGGTGGATTGTAAAATTGCTATAGTTATTCATCTTCATCGCTCCTATCTAATGGCGAGAGGCTTTATTTGATTGGTTTAATTTCGGCTATTGGTCGATCGTCTTGCAAGAGTACCAATATATTACCCTCTTGGATGAGTTTAATAAAGCTCGACAGATCCCTCTGAATTTCATCAATATTAATGTCGATCGCAGTTGCGCCGGAAATAACTGACTCAGCATGGGAAGATAAAGGAGGGGATTCATTAGCAACTATTTCGCGCAGCAAATGCGTACATAAATCCCGATTTTGAGAATGGGTAGAATGTAACATCTCGCCATATAAACTCCGGGCTAAATCCTGATTGAGAATTCCATAAAGTAGAATCATTGTCCATTCTTTAGCATTCACAATCATTCTGTCTATGCTATCAATAAACGCCTGCAACTGGTCTTTTAGCTCAAAAGACTCCAGAAAATGAATGAGACCATACATGACTTCATGTTGTTCGCATCTGTCATCTAAAACTAGATAAAGTGTTGGCAAATATTCGCTGTTAGGATGTAGGGCAAGTTCGGCTAAAGCGAAGTCAAAATTCATTGCTTCTTCATCAGAGCGGATGAATTTATTAGCATTTAATGTTTCTATTAATTGAGTAACGTTCATCTTATGTCTCCCACTTTATCAAAAGTACCCGACCATGCCAGTGAAAAAGGGTTCGCTATTTTAATTAAATCATGGAAGATTGCTTTTGGTGAATGGGAGGCGATCGCTCTTTGGGAAATGGGAGGCGATCGCCCGCCTTTTGGGGCAAAGTGATTAACTTGGTTCTTTAAAAGCTTCTAAACCCGCACGCAATACACTTGCTACAGGATGATTGATCGCTTGCATTAATGCCTCAACACTCATCGCTTGAATTAAACTAACTACTCGCTGTTCTAAAGTAGGGTCGCTTTTTATTTGTTTTATAGCCTCTTCTGCTACAACTGCTTTTTCGCTCAGAGTCTCCGTTGGGTAATTTTGTGCCAGTTGCTCTAGCAATTTCTGAATTTCTGCTGCTGCTTCAGCTAGATTTTGCTTTTGTTCAGGTGAGTAATTGTGGATAGTACCACCTACTTGCTGAGAATTTATATTCTGAGAGTAGCCAACACCTATTGATGCTTGACTTTGATTGATTTTGGGTTCTGACATAATATCTCCGTAGCCATAGCTAATTATTGTTTTCATTATATATCTTACCACCTACTTGCCGAACACTAATGCTCCCAGAGTATCCAATACCAATTGAGGAGCCACTTTGGTCAACATTGATAGAATTGTCTTCTATATTAATTACGTAAGTTTTTTCTTCATTGCTATCTAAAATTTTATATAATTCTGAAACTACTTCTTCTAATAATTTTTCACTGGTGATATTTTTACCACTGGTGAGTAAAAGATTTGCTTTATCTCCTGAAATGAAAGATACTTCAATCAAATACTGGGTTGTGATTACTTTGATTGTTTTGGGTATAAAAAAATTATAACCTAAAGCCAGTATAATCATTGTGACAATTACTATTAGCCATATTCTTTCGCTTTCTTTTATTAAGAAGAATAATGCTGCCACATACATACAAATCAAAACCTCAAATGGCACTCCTTTTTTATTTCTTGTTGTCTCAGTAATTTGAGCTTCAGTGACTCTAAAACCGGTAATGTTACGAATTAAATAAACAGCATTTCCCAATCTCACTGCTTTTTTGCTGAAGTATAGTTTAGAGCCTGTGAGTAAAGGAGTGACCCCTTGATTCTGAGACGAAGCCATAATTTCAATCTTTCAATCTGCTTATCAACCCCAAGAAGAGATGCTACAGCCTCTTGTTTATATATCAGGGGCTAATCCACAAAATTATGCAAAAACCCAGAAAATAAATTAAAAAAATTACCAGCAGCACCCGAAACTAGAGTCAAACCCAGAAAATTACCAAAATTCAGCCCTACTCCCCTGTCGGGTCGCTAACTGCCATCAGTAATAACTCAAAAGCCCTGCCACAAACTTTTTGACTTGTAAATTGCACCATGTACAGTTGAGCTTTCAAGTATAGTAAGCTAAATAACACTGGTTGCAAACTGATATACATCAGGAATTATGTTAGAATCGCATCAGGAAATTTACACACACCAATCTATGGCATCCACAAACGATCGCTTCGTCGAAGCAGAAAGCCGCTGGGATCTCAAAACTCTGTACGCAGACTTGGCCGCCGTTAAGGGAAAGCCTCTCACCCCCGTAGAAAAGCTGCACCTGCGGGGGTTGCTTTGTGGCAATAGTCCCGCTGAAATTGCGGAAAAGCTGCAAAAAAATCCCAAAGGTGTGGAAACTGACCTGTGTGCCACTATTTATAGATACGTTAAAGGCTTTGTGGGTAAAGGGATTGAAAAGATCGAAAATTGGAGAAATATTGCTGAATGGCTTGAGGATGCTGGATATAAAACTCAGTCATCTGCTAAATTCGCAACTAAAGATTTATTACCTGAAAATTGTATTGTTAATGTAAGCAATATAACTATTGATAAAAATCAAATAGTAATTGTTTTCAAGGTACAAATACCGACTTCACCAGATTCTGAAATCTCAATAGAAAATCTAGACATCAACGATAACAACGCTAACTAAAGTTTAGCCACTATTCAACTGATTGGTAGGGTGAAGCGACTAAAATCAGGAAGGGCGATCGCGCTTTTACCCGATCTCGCAGGGCGATCGCACATTGCGTTTCTCAAATAAGGGCGATCGTATTTCTATTGTGCTACGATTCAATCAGATTTTGGCGATCGATTATGACCATCAAAGAACAACTTCTCCAAACCATTGAAACACTGCCTGATGACTTGCTCGCAGCAACCTTGAAATTCGTCCAAACCCTTCAGCATCCCATTCACAAAACTCCCGGAATTTGTGGCGGTGCAGCGTGAATTCGCGATACCCGCATTCCTGTCTGGACGATTGTTGCTTATCAACAACAGGGCGCAACTGAAGCGGAACTTCTCTATAATTATCCAGGACTCACCCTTCAAGATATACAAGCGGTGACGAACTATTACGATCGCAATCGAGAAGAAATCGAGCTGTGGCTTGCTGAAAATAAGTAACTAAAAATGCTAAAGTTTTACTCAAATGAAAACTTCCCGATCGCAATGGTTGATTTACTGCGATCGCGTGGCTATGATGTTTTGACATCCTAGGGCGCCGGACAAGCCAATCAAAAAATTCCAGATGATGAAGTCTTGATGTACGCAATAAATGTAGGGCGCGCAGTCATTACAGAAAATCGTCAAGATTTTATCAATCTCCACTCTACAACCTCAAATCACCCAGGAATTATAATTTGTAAAGCCGATCGAGATTATGCAGGTAAAGTGCAGGTACTCCACGACTTTTTAACTCAAGATACACAGCCGATGGACAATCGTCTGCTTCGGGTAATGAAACAAAATCTTAAAGCTAGCCAACAGACATTTATACTTCAGGAATACCCAAAATCTTCTTAATAATCATTATAATTATAATTCCCGTCGTCTATTGTGCTACGATTCAATGAGAGCGTCAGTAACTAAAAAAAATGGCAACAATTACCCTTCAAATTCCCGACGAATTGGCTCAACGTCTAGAACCTTTGCAAAATCGATTGCCAGAATTGCTTTGGCAAATTCTAGAATTAACGAAGAATCCCACAACTATCGAGCCGGAAATCAACACTCATAGTGGCGATATTCCCGCAGTTTATCAAGAAGTTCTTGATTTTTTGATAAAGAGTCCAATTCCACAAGAGATTGTTAATTTCAAGGTTTCACAACAGGCTCAGATACGCCTACAAATTTTGCTTGACAAAAACCGCGAATCGATACTAAATCCAATGGAAATAGAAGAATTAGATGTTTGCGAGCAGCTAGAACATCTGATAATTTTACTAAAAGCAAGAGCCTATTCAGAGATTTGATAAATGACTCCTACTTCCATATCGATAAACAAGGCTAAGAACAACGCTATTTAAATTATGAGAATTATCAGAGGCGATCGGGATTTAGAAGCTTTTTTTGAAGAGGATAGAGAATAGGTTCGGACATTCACAATTATAATGGATTTGCTCGATACTATTTTAGATTTTGGCGATAGACAATCTAGATGTACGATAGCTTATCTACTTCTATATCGCTCTAACCCAAAATAAAATCAACGCTTACTTCAAACTCAGGAAAAGCTAGCGGCGCAACCATTTCTCCCCGCTCAAACTTTTGCATTGAAGTATAGCCATTTGCCGTCGGACAACGGTAAACTTCTAAACAATTCACCTCAAGATCCCACAACCATACTTCTTGAATACCAGAACGAGCATAGTTAGGAACTTTCACATTGCGATCGAAATCAACAGTGCTATCAGAAACCTCAACTAACAACAAAACTTCAGATGGTACTGGATGTGCAGTAGCGTAGTAGTCAGCGCGAGGTTGTAGCAATACAATATCCGGTTGAGGTTCTGTACGCTCACTTAACTGAATTGGGTTTTGAACATCCAAAATAGCACTTTCTTCTGGAAGTTGGCGAAACTGTCGGATCAGTCGCCGTACACAAGTTGCATGACGAGTACCAATTGCAGCCATTTGAACGATCTCTCCTTCTATCAATTCTACTCGGTCATCTTCACCCAAAATGCCAGCCTCACCCATTAGGTGATATTCTTGCACTGTAAATAGCCGTCTTTGCATTTGAACAGACATAACTATTCTCCTTATTCGGCAGTTGTATAAACTTTATCATTATTGCCAGTAAGCTTCAACCTACTGGCCGATCGCCCTAACTCAATCACCATCAACTAATTACTCGATCGCACAGTCAGAACCTGCGGCGGCGTCGCATCCGGCGGATACAAGAAATCCACCTGCACCAAACGGCGTTCCCCCGGCTTCATATTCACATTCACCAAAGCTTCCCCCTGCTGTCCCCGGCGCTGCACAATGTGAATGTAGCGCGTCAAAGTCTTCCCCGTATCATCATTAAACATCACCCGCAGCGTACCTCGAAAAAATATCCGATTTTCCGGAGGATCGTAAAACGTAAGTCCGGCCGATTCTTTATTTGCTTTAATCGGTGTTTGCATTCTAATGCTGACAGATTGGGACTCGCGAGATTTGTTGTAAAGCGGAAAAGTTAAATTGTATTGAATTCCGTAATTACCGTGAGCAAAATAAGCAGTATCTGGATAGCGAGCTAACATTTTAGCGCTTTGAATTTGACCAGTCCCAAAAGTACCCGTATCAGTAGTGCTCAAAGCATAGGAAAATGATTCGCCGCGCTTGGGAACGGTTAAATAATCGGTTCTCGAATTGTCAGTAATTTGAGCTTTCCACTCGGAACCTTCAGCGACTCCGGCAACGCGCCCGTAAATTTTTTGCAGTGGATTTTCGCCTCTGGGAGTTGGTGCTAAATCTCTCGGCCCAGCTAAACCTTTCGTGTTTAAAATATTTTCCCACTGTTCTAAAGTCGGATATTGCTCGACTCCTTCTTTAGTTTGAGGAGCAAACATCGCTAAACTAGCAACATAAACCGAATTGCTGCTCGACACTCGCATTAAAGTCGATCGCCCGTTAGAAGCAGGCGTCACAGTCCCCACAGGTATCGGCAAATTCATCAGCATTCGGCTCTGATTGCCCGGAATCTCGATGGAAGCCGGCAAAATGGCTTGTCTGTGCCCCCGCAGCACATCGCTGGTGATGCGGCTGCCAGGCCCCGCAAACACAGTGCCAAATCGATTTTCTAAATACGACGGCAAATCGACAAACAAAGCATCCGGGCGAGTTAAATAAGTCGCTCCTTGCAGGATATTTAAAGTAACAGGTTCCGAGTTGGGATTGTGGACAATTATGCCTTGAAATAAGGTGCGAGTTTCGGCACGATTTTTAGCTTTGGCGATGTGGTGGGCGAAGATGTCAAATCGGCCTTTGAAGGCAAAGTTTAAGTGTGCAGAAGGTACTTGTTTGGCTTCCTCGGGAAATGTGGAGAGCAAAATGCCTTCGGTTTGTACAACTTCCGGGCTGTTACTGTTGAAAACGGGGATGCTGTCGAGTTTTCCCGGCAAAACGCGCACTTGCTGGGGCACCGTCACAGTTTTCAGCGGGGCGGTTGTCTGCGGTTGTGGTGGTAAATCCAGTTCGTTTTCCGGTAGCGGGACTTCTCGCTGAATTTGGATGACTTGTTGACTCGGAGGTTTCGGGATTGCTTGAGCTAAGGGTAGAATTGGTAACAAAAACATAGCTGTGAGCGCGTTTAACTGAACTTGCAAATTGCTTTGACGCAAAGCAATCGACACAAAACTTTACCACAACTATGTTGACATTTCCTTGAGTTTGGGAATTTTAGGTCAATTTTTGCGGATATAGTCAAATTTAGGACAAATTTTCAATGACGATAATTTTAACCAACGACGACGGCATTGATGCTCCGGGGATTCAGGCACTTTTGCAGGCTGTAGAGGGCAAGACAATTATGGTGGCCCCTCAAGGGCAACTTTCGGGCTGCGGGCATCAGGTGACTGCTCACAGTCCGATTCATGTCGATCGGCGATCGTCCGTCGAGTATGCTGTAGGAGGAACACCCGCAGACTGCGTGCGGATTGCTCTCAATCACGTTTGTCCAAAACCGGATTTGGTACTTTCCGGGATTAACGCCGGCGGCAATTTGGGCGTTGACGTGTACATTTCAGGTACAGTTGCTGCGGTGCGGGAAGCAGCTATGCACGGTATTCCTGGCATCGCAATTTCCCATAGAATTAAAAGGCCGCTGGAAATTGACTGGGATGTCGCGACTCGCTGGACATCGCGGGTGTTGGCCGATTTGCTGAATCGCGAACCAAAGCCGGGGTGTTTCTGGAATGTGAATTTTCCGCATTTAGCGCCGGGAAGTGCGGAACCGGAAATTGTGTTTTGCAAGCCTTCAACTCAGCCGCTGCCTGTGGTTTACCGCCAAGAGGGAGAATACTTTTATTATGTGGGAGAGTATGGAAATCGCGATCGAGCGCCGGGGACTGATGTTGAGGTGTGTTTTGGCGGTAATATTGCTGTGACTGAGATATCTCTGTGAGGGATTAGGTAGGGTGGTTTTATTCTCATACCAAAAGTATCGCTCAAAGGTCGGCTCGCCCTTGCCCCAAGGTATGTAGTTGCGCTTCAGCGCTCTTAGCTCATATTAGGAAATAGCGCTTTCATCGCAACTACGTACTTCAGATGAAAGGTTCTTAGCTTATATTAGGGAAAAGCGCTTTCATCGCAACTACGTACCTCAGATGAAAGCGTTCTTAGCTTATACTATAAAGAGCGCTGAAGCGCAACTACGTACCTAAGATGAATGGTTCTTAGCTTATATTAGGAAATAGCGCTTTCATCGCAACTATGTACTTCAGATTAAAGGTTCTTAGCTTATATTAGGAAATAGGTCTGAAGCGCAACTACGTACCTAAATTGTATGACGACAATAAAACCGCCCATATAGCCTAAATATAATATCCTATGGCTAAATTACCATGATAAACCCATCTGATGATTGCGAGCATTCTCTGCGGATATGATTTAATAATAAACCCGTTTTCAGATGAGCCGAAAACGGGATATTTAAATAGGTTGAAACTTGAGAGGAATGACAATCAAACAAAATTAATCGCCATCCCGAGAATGGCAGCTATCTCTCCTTCTGACCGTCCCTGCTACCAAAATTTTTATTGTCATCCTTCGGCTTAGCAACACCATCAGGTTGTTTTTTTGGCTTTTTGACTTCTTTGTTGCTTTTTCTTTCTTTTGACATAATCATTCCTCAATTTTGACTCAAAAAACATCGATAGAAACCTCTGCCTAACTGCAAGTAAAAGGAGTTGCCCGACAGACAGGTGCGATATCGTGTTCGGTCAATTAGCCTTAATAGAATAAGTTTGTAGTCAGGACTTAATTCTTCAGCATTTTCTGAGGACTTAACCCACTACAAACTTATTTTACAGTGTTTTCAGCGGACACGAGTTTACTTGCTGTTAGTATCGTATCATCTTTGGTAGATTATAAACTATGTTTTGCACTCCTAGCATCTACTCTTAGGCATATCCATAAATTCCTCATGTGTAGAATGTCGGAAATTACTTTATTTCCTAGAGTTTGTAGCATCAACGTTCCACTCACCCGATTAATTTCGCGACTCGCAAAGCAGAGGTAATCGCTCCTTCGTGCAAGCCATCTCCCAAATAAGCTCCCGCATGATAGGTATGATTCTCGCCATTAGTCTCGATAATTTCATCTCGATATCGGAAAGACTCCACTGTATATAATGGTGTGTGATGTTTCTGAATGTGAATAATTTGCTCTTTTGCAATCAATTCATCCAGATGAAAAGCTAAACTGTACTCTCGCGGCGATGTGATGCCGCAAAGCTGATTCAAGCTTGCATTGTAGCCCCATCCCTTGTCCGTCTCGAAAAAATCGAATTCCGATAACTTGCGAATACCGTAGCGATCGTACATCGAAGTATCCGAATGCAGCACAGTCGTGGCATAATTGGGTTTCCAGGCCGCAAACCGCTTCGTTTCCGCCTCCGTCGGGTCAGCCAACAGCCTCATCACTTGGTCTGGCGGCATCGCAAACACCACCTTATCAAATTCCTGAGTCTCCCCATTTGCCAGCACAATTTTTACAGCACCAGCACTTCTGAAAATCTTAGCAATCTCCACATTCAGCAGGATATCACCCTTATACCGCTCCAGAATCTTTTCAATGTAAGAATAGACCCCCCCTTTAATCCTCACCCAATTCACCGAAGCATATTCGCGCAGCACCGGCATCGCCAATTCCGCTGGAAAATCGTCGAGCAATTCAAACGGTATCGAGTAGCTGTACATCGTCAGCAACTTCAGCCAATCATTGCGGACGCACGACTTTTTTAAACTATGAGAAAGTGGCATATCGTAGAAATCGTGCTGTTTGGCAAACCGCATTTTTAGCAGAAATCCAGCCGAACGAGCATAGAGACTGTCGAGTTGCAAATACTCAATCAAGCGTTGCATTCCCGTAAAATTTTTTTGAATAGCAACCGCTGACAAAAAGTGACCGCCATCTTTAAAAAATAGCGATGAACCAATCTGCACGGGTTCTAATTCAACGCCTAGCTCCTGCATTAAAGCCGCGAAATTGTAAAACACAGTGGGAAATTCCAGCACCCCATTTTCTAATATTTCATTGCACTCAGATTGATTGGGCAAAACATTTTTATTGAGCGTCCGAATGTGTCCGCCTAAAATCGGCTGACTTTCCAACACAGTGACGTGGTGTCCCTGTTTGTTGAGCCAGTAGGCTGTAGCCATACCGCTAGCTCCGCCCCCAACAATTGCAATTCTCATGGTTCTCTCCTAAATTGATAGAGTGGAACATTAATCATCGAATGCTTAAGAGCTTAAAAAAAGAAGGTATGTAGTTGCGCTTCAGCGCTCTTTATAAATATTAGGAAAGAGCGCTGAAGCGCAACTACGTACCTAATTCGTCTGACGACAATAAACCGCCCTACCTAACTCCTCTTAATAAGGGGGGGGACTAGAAGCTGTTTCTAGTTTTCTGGCTGGTTGGATGTAATGCCCTTTTTATTTCTTAGTCTGCGGAGGTAGACTTCGTTTCACAACTAGCGATTTCCATCGCCGAGTAACGAATTTCTCCTCACCCTAAAATCGCATCGCCGGACAAACGTTGATAAAGCAGCGCCCCCGTCCAAAATGTCGGTGCAAAGCCTGGATAGCCCGAGGATGCGTTGCAGAAATAGAAATTGTTGAGGGATGTTTCGTGATTTAGCCGATCGACTCCCATGTTTTTTGGCGTCAGGGTAGAACCGTAGGAATTGCCGTTGGGACACCAGCAAAAGCGCTCGTTAGTGGTAGGACTTCCGGTAATATGAAAAATCATGTGTTTGCGGAAATCGGGAACATAGTGTTTTTCAACTACGTCTAAAATTGAGTCGAGAATCTCTTGTTTTTTCTGCCTGTAAGCTTTGCGGTCGGTCTCCCAAAGTTGTTTAAAATAACTGTAGTTTGCCACAGTCAGAAATTCTACAATTTGACAATCTTCGGGACAATCCCGCCGCGCTTCGGTGAGTAAAGTCGGCGTTGTAATCGCAAAACTCGGACGAGAAAAATCATTTTTGTCATACATTTGAGCAAAAGCTTCATTCAGATCCAAATGTTCGGAATGAAACGTATTCCACTTGCCAAATCCGTAGTCTCGCAGGTCGATATCTTTGACAACGCAGTACACCATGTAATTGGATGCAGAATACTCATAGTCGAGTTTCCGCCGCACTGTTTTTGAGAACAGTTCCTCACCAATCATCTTGGCTGCTCTTTTGGGGTCGAGGTTGCAAATCACCGTGTCGCCCGTGAATTCATGGGTTTGATGCGTTGTCAAATCCATCGCTTCAACTCCCGTGACAGTTCTATCTGTCAGCCGGAAATTCGTGACTTCATGGTTTAGTAAAACTTTCCCGCCGTTGGATTCAATGACTTTAACTAAAGAATTGATGACATCTTCAAAATGCTGCGTCGGATAAAATGCACCTTCTTGATAGCCTCGAAACAAAGCAATCCAAGCATAGAAAGACAACTGGTTAGGAGGTAGCAAAAAGTCCGGCCATTGCAGGGCTAATAAAGTTTGGGCGCCTTGGGGGAGTTGGAATTTATCAAAAACATCCTGAAGCGTGCTATTGAGGTGTTGGACGGCGCAGAATACGTCACCGAAATTTTTGAGCAATTCAATTGGTTTGACGGGAGGAGCGAGTTTTCTGAGTCCTTCGCCAGTTTTTTCGACTTCGTTGACGAATTTGCGAATTCTCTCGCCCGCTTCGGGAAACAGCGCCGACAATCGCCGGATCAATTCCTCTGCTTCCGAGGGAATATCGAGGGCGTACCCAGGCATTCTCATGTGGTCGAAGCCATTCGGATCGTAGCGCTCAAAGGTGACATCGCGATCGAGATTGAGTTTTTTGAGGACTCGATCGACTGTATGTCCTTCGCCGCAGTCCCAAACGTAGTGGAATTGGGCATTAAACGTGTATTTTTTGGCCATTGTAAAGGTGTGGCCAAAGCCTCCGGGATGCTCGTGAGCTTCCAGGATGTGCACGATTTTGCCGGAGTTGGCCATCAAGGCTCCAAAAACCAATGCTGATAAACCACTACCGACGATGAGGTAATCTGTTTTCATGGGATATTTCCTCGATCGATTGAATCGGGCGATCGTTCTATTTTTAGGCTAACGCTCAATTCTGAGGAAATTCTGAAGATGATTTCTTATAGCCCCCCGGCGATTGGAAATCGCGGCTACACAAACGATGTCCACCTCCGTGGACGAAGAAGGTATTCGGAGATGGAAAATTATCAAATAAAATCTTTAACCC
>NZ_JAEQDE010000203.1:0-2484 GCF_020737865.1 Microcoleus sp. PH2017_35_SFW_U_B | reverse complement strand
CCGAAAGCCTGCGTGTTTTGCCATCAAGGTTGCTTCAGTATTATTTAATTTGAGCGCTCGCTTGACCGCAAACATGGAACTGACTCTCAGCAATCAACTGTAGATAAGTTTAGCAAACTATTTGCCACTTAAGTCTTGCTCTTGATTATTTGAAAATTGGGAATTGGGAATTGGGAATTGGGAATTGGGAATTGTTACTTCTTCCCTCTTCCTTCGATCAACTGCCAACTGCCAACTGCCAACTATTAACTGCCAACTGCCAACTGTCAACTGTCAACTGTCAACTGTCAACTGACTATGGCATTCGCCAAATCTTAATCGTGCGATCGGGACTGCCGCTCACCAAAGTCTTGCTATCTCTGGCAACAGCCACAGAATTCACAAACTGGCCGTGACCAGAAAGAGTGTTTCTTTCTTTCCCCGTCTTCAAATCCCACACTATAATATCTCCGCCCCCGCTGATCAAAGTGCGACTATCGGGACTAAAAGCGATCGTCCTCACCCAGCTCGAATGGCCTTTAAAAGTGCGAGTGCGCTTCCCGTCTTGCACGTTCGACAGACGGATCGTATTGTCGCTGCTAGCGCTAGCCACAACTTGACCGTTCGGGCTAAAAGCCACAGCATTAACCGCGCCCCCGTGGCCAGTGATAATTCTTCTGACTTCTCCGGTGTCAAGATTCCACAAACGCACAGTCTTGTCCTCACTGCCACTAGCGAGAGTTTGACCGTCCCGGCTCAAAGCGATCGCGTTTACTCCTCCGGTGTGACCGGTCAAAGTCAGCAACCTGCTGCCGGTTCTGACATTCCACAAGCGAACAGTTTTGTCATCGCTCCCGCTAGCCAGATTTTGACCGTCGCTGCTGAAGGCGATCGCGTTGACAGGGGCTTTGTGAGCAGGAATTGTCCGCACCCGCCGCCCCGTCTTCAAATCCCACAAAATCACATTATTGTCATTGCCGCCGCTGGCCAAAGTCGAATTGTCCGGGCTCACCGCTAGCGTGCTAACCGATTTTTTAGAATGCACCGGATTCAGAGTCCGCACCAGGCGTCCCGTCTTCAGATTCCAAATTCTAATCGTCCCAAAGCTGGCGCTGACCAAAGTTTGACCGTCCGGCGACAGGGCGATCGCATTTACACTTCCGACATTATCCAAACTTCTTTGCAAAAACTGACTGCTAGGCAAACTAGAAAGCAGCCACAACGGATTTGCCGGAAACACCCCGTAACGCATCGAACCATAAATTTGAGACGCGCCAATACCCAGCATCAAAACAGCAGCGCCCGCCACCAACTTCTTTTTCCAATCTAAAACCTCTTGCTCCGACTGGTTCAAGCCACCAGAATTCAGAGGTTTGAGGCGGTTGATGGAAGTCTGCTTCGTCGCCCCAGACACCCCGGAAGTTCCGCGAATTTTAGTTTGTCCCGTCGTCGGCAACTGAGTTGGTAACTGAGTTTCCGCACCGTCAAGATTAATTTCCTCCAAGCACTGCAAAACCATCTGCGGACTTTGAGGTCGATTTCCGGGAAAAGGCGCCATCAGGTAATCGATGACATTAGCCAAGGGGTCGGAAACCTGAGGAGCTCCTTTGCGCCACATTAATCTGCCCGTGCGGGGGTTCTCTGGGAACGCAGTCGGTGGCTTCCCAGTCAACAAATAAACAAAAGTGCGCCCCAGAGCAAAAAAATCCGACTGCGGAACAGCCTTGCCATTAGTTTGTTCGGGCGGGGTATAGCCAGGGGAAACAATACCAGTGACATTTTGCCCCTGGCCCACCTTAGCGAAATAAGTCGCCGACACTTCCCGAGCAGTCCCGAAGTCAATCAGCACTAGCTGCCCGTTCGGCTTGCACATAATATTGTGCGGCTTGATATCCCGATGAAAATAGTTGAGTCGGTGAACTTGGTCTAAAATTTCCGACAGTTGTTTGAGCCAGTTCAGAGCTTGTTCTTGACTGATCGGGCGGCCCCGATGTTTCAGCCAGTCTTGCAAATTGGCCCCAGCAATTTTCTCCATCACCAGACAGTGAAAAGACTCTGTGCTGTGAGCTGGCGAAAATGTAAAATAACCGTCGCGATCGACCTTTGGAATACCTGGATGTCTCAGCCTGACCAATACGTCGGCTTCTTGCTTAAACAGTTCTACAGCTTTGGGATGTTCTTTCAGCAGGACTTTGAGCACTCTTCGGGCGCCGTTGTCGTCCACTTCAAATGTTCTGCCAAAGCCACCGCCTCCGAGAGGCGCGACTAGCCGATATCTACCTTGCAACAAAAGTTCAGACCCGCAGTGGATGCACGCGGATTTACCAGAGTTGGCTGGATCGGAGGGATTCGGGCATTTGGGATTGAGGCAATAACTCACGAAGCCACATAACCCTGATTGAGGTTGCTGCTACACAAAACTTAGCTAAACTTTCTCAAGTCTCACTATTCAATCAAGATTGCTCTTGAAGGGTCTGCTTCCTGCTTCACCCAAGGGAGTCGGCT
>NZ_JAEQDE010000100.1:0-29986 GCF_020737865.1 Microcoleus sp. PH2017_35_SFW_U_B | reverse complement strand
GATTTGCTTCCGAGTTTCTGAGAGTTTCCAGCCGCTGACTTTATACTCAACTGAGCGACTGTTTTTCTTGAAAGTCGGATAACCTTTCTTTCCGGGAACGGCTTTCTTGCAGTTGTCGTAGAACCGAGCAATGGCAGAATAAGCCCTTTCCACAGAGGCTTGGCAGGCACTAGAGTTCAATTCTTTAACAAAGGCAAACTCTTCTCTGAGCGCAGTGCTGTGACGGTACAAGTCTTTTTGCCCTACTCCTCGGTTGTCGATCCAGAAACGGACGCACTTATTCCGAACGAATTGAGCAGTTCTGATTGCTTCGTCTATAGCGGAGGACTGATTTGGTTTGCCGATCGCCTTGAATTCTAGAACGAACATCTTACGTGGGAACTCCCTACGCTAAAATTCTAACACAAAGCCGTCCTAGAAGGACGGGGCTTTAAACCCAAGTTTTTGGTAAGGTGCTGGAGATCGATCGAACTTTTAGCGGTTTACCCTTGGACGCAGGCCAAGCGCTGCGGTTGGAACACCGGAGCGAAGACTTTCAGCAAGCCGTGGAGGAGGGTACAATAAATTTTGTGCAAACTACGCGGATCGGGATTACTAAAGGGATTGATTTGCCTTGGCGGTGGTATTTGGGGAACTGTGCGGCCGTGTCGCAACTCTAGTAATGTCAAAGGTGTCAGTGTAAATTTGGTAGCTTAAACTTAGTGAAATTATGGCTTACTCTTCTGAAAACCCGATCGTACAACTCAAAAAATGCCTGACTCTCGCTCAGGATGTTGGGAGTCACGCCGAAGCTAACCGAGCTTTCGAGCAATTGTGCGGGATTATAGATGCTGAAAATCCGATGGCCGCGCAACTTTTGGAGATGTTGTGGGAAGACGCAATTCTGGCCAGACGTTCTGCTGTATTTTGGCAGCAAATGAGCGAAGTTGAGAAAGATATGGCGAATAGAATGATGGAAAATATGACGCAGATGAGACAAAATTATTTGCGTTTGATGCAGGAAATGTAGGATTTGGTAATGGGGAATGGGGAATGGGGCATTGGTAATTGGTAATTGGCAATTGGTAATTGACCCGAATTTGCCAACAAGTATAAGGTGCGTCAGCCGAGATATTTGACACTGGTCAAATAGTTGGTTTCCGGGGCACTCTACCATAAATTTTGTTACTTCAACCCGCGGAGGCGGGTTTTGTCTGTGTAGACGCGGTTTCAACCGCCGTCTCATCTTCTATTTCATCAAAGCAGCGCCGCGGTTGTAAAGTTCGCGGGCGTAATCAGTCCAAGTTCCCTGTCCCCAATAGCGGAAACAGCTTGTTTGTACCAACAAGTTGTAAAGCAAAGCCTGCTGATATTCAAACTGCTTGGTAACAGCAGCATCTTTCTGTACCAGCGTGTCGTATTTTTTGTGAAAGGCTGCACTGAGTTGATTCATTGGTTCCAGGACATTTTCGTAGCCCTTCACCCAACTTAAATCGTTAGTCCAAGATGCACCATCCATGTGAAAATTGTGATCGGTTTGCTTGAGTTGCGCGATCGCACTTTCCACCTTTTCCGGCGTTGCACTATCAGGATTCACTTGCAGCCAAATCTTGTGCTGATTAATCCCCTGACAAACAGGATAATCATCAGGATTAACACCCGCCGCCTCAATCATCTCCAAATATTCAGTCCCATTTAAACCGACAACACCGGATTTTCCGCCACCTTGTTCGCGGTTTTCGTGCCAAGCTTTGACAAAGGCGCTGGGGAATTCATTCATCATCACGCCACCATTTTCGCCGTCGGCAATTTGAGTAACTAAAGAAGGAATTGTGACATTGCTAATTTGCTGTTTGTTGCGTCCTTTTGCTTCGTAATAAGGCTGCATTTGACCGACCAATTTTGTATCGGAACCTTGGGTTTTAATCAAAGCCGTGATGCTGATGGTTTCGCCGCGAGAATTGCGGGATTGCAAACGATTGGGAATGTATTTTTGGTCTTGCGACAATCCCGAACCGTCGATATTTTCCACAGAATGTTCCTGCACCATTAGCCAGCGGTAGCCGCATTCTTTCAAAGCTTTGATGTATTCGTAAAGAGTATCGGGGTGATTGGGAAAGTGCATTTCTGGAGGCGAAAAACCTTTAACGCGCTTCAGGGCATCTATGCCAAAAATGGATGCAAAATGATGTTGCCATGCTTGAATTTGGAGTTTGATATCGGGAATTGGAGTTGAGGGAATAACGGCGTGACTCCACATTGTCCCCAGCCATTCTACGTGGGGTTGGTATTCAGGTTCGCAGGTAATTCGCTTGAGGTTGTTGAAGATATCGTCGCGTCCCATTTGGCGCAATCCCCACAATAAATTGCCCGAATAGTCGAGCATAATTCGCGGGTTGCAACCTTCAGCAATCAGTTGGGGAATGAATTCGCCCATGCGGGAATAGCACCAAGCAAAGACTCCGGCATTGTGGTTGTCTCCTTGGTTGGGATTTTCAAACATATTCTGGAGATTGCAGATTAGTTCGCCCTTTGCACCTGCTGGAATTGTAGGTTGGTGCATATGCAGGGCGCAAGCAAATCCGGCTTGAATGTTTTCGAGGCGCAGATTTGTCTTAGGTAAAAAGACTGGTTCGTTGCTGTTGGTGGCGGCAGTGATTTCTGCTTCGGAACCGCAAATGTTGGGCAATCCGGAGCGAAGTTCTTCTAAAACGGGTGGGTTGGGGGATGGTGCGATCGCAGACATAAGTTTTTCTCAAGAATTGTGGAGGAACGCGGTCTGCTATTTGGTAAGATAGCTATATGCTTTTAGGGTAGCAGAAAAGGTAGCAGATTTAAATGTTTTTCGGAATTTGTCATTTAGTTGCAGATATTTAGACTTTGGCTCACAACGATTGATTAGAAAAACCGCAGATTAAGGCAGATAAACACAGATAAACGCAGATAAAAGTCTGCCAAGATTATTTTCAGGTGCCGTGCGATCGCGCTGAGACTTTGTACCTCTACCTCGCAGATATTTTATGAATGACAAAAAACTGCTCCTACAGCAGGCGGCGATTAATTTGCTGGTGGCTGTAACCATTGTTCAACCTGGATTGGCTGCTACGATCGCCGATTCATCGGGGGAACCGCATTTGCAGCCGCAGATACTCGCATACGAGCCGCCTGCGCGGGGTGCACCGGGCGATCGCGGAGATGCAGGCAGCCGCGACGATCTTCACCACTTTTTAGCTTTAATTCCGGCTCTAAATTTAGGATTGACTGCGATCGCACATCCGACTTTTTGGCTGTACTTGCCGGCTCCATTTCCCGATGACATTTCCTTTGAGTTTGTGCTGCGGGACGAAGAAAATCAAGAAGTAGTTTTCCGAACATTTTTTCAGCTTGCAAAAACAGCGGGACTTGTGAGTTTTTGCTTGCCACCAAATGCACCTCCTCTGGAAATTGGCAAAAAATATCGCTGGGATTTTTTCTGCGGGAATATCTCCCGCTACGGGTGTGTTGAGCGAGTGAAATTGGCACCAGAAATCTTAGTTAAGCTAGAAACTGCATCGCTGAGGCATCGCGTTTTACTGTTGGCTAAATACGGTTTGTGGTACGAAACTATTACTGAATTAGTTGCGCTGCGGGACAAACTTTTGAGTCAATTACAGGTAGCTACTTTAGAGGAAAGGCTGCTGATTTATGCTGAAAATGATTTGCGGTATGAAGCGCTAGCCGAGCTGACTGGATTTGAAAAAATATCTTCTCTGGTAACTTTGGAGGCGGATTGGAATGCTTTATTGCAGCATCCGTTTGTGCGCTTGCACGAGATTGTTTTAGAACCGTTTGTTTGAGTCCGATCGTGCATAATATATGGGCCGGGGCGGGTTTTTGAGATTGTGGGTTTTTGGCTCAGATTGTTGGTGAACCCGCCCCTACAGGAATCAATGTCAATGGATCGAACACGAACGAGACAAATTGTAGGGATCGTACATTTTTATTTATGGTGAGCTTGCTGCAAAAAAACATCCCAAAATCCTGTAGGGGCGGGTTCGCCAACCATCTACAAAATCCACAAAAAATCTCAAAAACCCGCCCCATCCCCGCCATTATTTACATTGACAATTCCCTAAAAAATAAGACATCAACCTATAGATGAAATATCCAATATTAAGCGCCTACAATACTTTCAATACAGCACCGATCGCCCTTTGGTCATTTGATGCAGCAGGAAACTTGGCGAGCGATCGCCCGGATCTCCCTCCAGCACTGCTAATTGACAGCGTTTGCCGTGCTGTTGAGCGATCGCAAAACGGGCCGCAAGAAAGCCTGCTGCTGACAGGAGGTTACGTTACTTTCCCAGTCACTCCTTTGCTGGATGTCGGCACGGAAGACTTTTCTGTGTGTGCGTGGATTCGCACGGGTGATTTGGGTATTGTCAAGATTATCGATAAACGGATTCAAAATTCTGGCCCTTTACGGGGTTGGGCTTTATTTCTTTATCACGGTCAAATTAACCTGCAAATAGCCGATGGAAAAAGTTGGGTAAACTCTGGTAGCGAATATTATTATACAAAAATTGATACTTTCCCTGTTATTAGCGACAACCAATGGCATCACGTTGGGGTTGCTGTCGATCGCGATCGATTGGATGGAGGGCGCTGGTATGTCGATGGCAAGGAAGTAGATTGGCGGTTCAACCCAACAGGGCAACAGAGTTCACTTATCAATAGTATACCCCTGACTGTTGGCAGGCGATCGGACGATTTTGGTGGCATTTATCGAGGCAATATTGGAGATATTCGGCTCTACAAACAGGCGCTGTCGGCGGCAGATGTGTTGTCGATTTACCGCTCGATTCAGTCTCCTATTAATAATAAATTTTTTGTTAACATTCTGAAGAGACCAGAAATACCGCGCCCGGAGCAAGATTCGTTCTCGGAAAGTGATAGTATTTCCGTGGAAAGATACTCGCAGGCGATGGAATACTATCAGGAGTCGCTCAATATTCATAGAAACAACGGCAACGGCTACGGAGAAGCAAATTCTTTGAACAATCTAGGCAATATTTACAGCGCGCTGGGGGAATACTCGCAAGCAATTGACTCTCACCAGCAAGCGCTAAATATTCAGCGAGATATCGGCGACTGCGCTGGACAAGTGGATTCTTTAAACGCTTTGGGCAATATTTACAATGCTTTGGGGGAATACTTGCAAGCAATTGAGTGCCACCAACAGTGTTTAAAGATTGAGCCGGAAATCGGCAACCTCTATGGAGAACCTAATTTCTGGCGCGATTTGGGGAGTGCATATCATTCCCTGGGCGAATACCAGCAGGCGATCGAATGCCAACTTCAGTCTTTAGATATGGCAATAAAACTCAACTCTAAGCATAGAGAATTGAACTCCTTAAACGCTTTGGGACGTACCTACGTTTCCCTGGGACAAAATCAATTGGCGATCGAATACTGTGAGAAGTCCCTGAATCTTGCACCGAAAATTGACAGCCGCTTTGGGGAAGCTAATTCTTTGGTGATTCTGGGTAATGCTTACAGTAATTTGGGGCATTACTTGCGGGCGATCGCATTTTACAAACAATCCTTAGATATTCAACAGGAAATTGGCGATCGCTCTGGGGAAGCAACTTCCTGCCGAAATTTGGGCAATGCTTACCGCTGTTTGGGGCAGTACCAGCGGGCGATCGAATACAGCCGCAAGAGTTTGGAGATCGCGCGGGCGATCGGCGAAACCGCATCAGAAGGGGCAACTCTCAACAATTTAGGACTTGCTTTATTTGACTTTGGCAAGTTTGCAGAAGCTGAAACAGTCCTGGGCGATGCAATTCAAACTTGGGAATCGCTGCGGGGAAAATTAAGCGATCACGATAACTTTAAAGTATCTATTTTTGAAACCCAAGCCGCAACTTACCGCCATTTAGAAAAAACCCTGATCGTCCAGAAAAAAACCAAACAGGCGCTGGAAATTGCGGAGCGGGGGCGGGCGCGGGCGTTTGTAGAATTACTGGGTGCTCGGTTATCTGCCAATTCAGATGCGATACCCGATATTAAGCCGCCTAACATCGATCGCATTCAAGAAATTGCCAGAGCCCAAAATGCAACTTTTGTAGAATATTCGATTTCTTTTTTAGAAGAACTCTTTATTTGGGTAATTCAGCCCACGGGTGAAATAGCATTTCGCCAAGTTGACATCAACTACGAACATACTTCGCTCAAAGAGCTGGTTGCCGATTCTCGCGAGGCGATCGGCATCAGGAATCGCGATTTCAATCCCACTCTAAAAATGTACCCAGGTGATTTAGTCAAACTCCACGATGATGCGCCGAATTGGGAACCTTGGCAAGTAATATCTGTTGATAAAACTCACAACATTCTCTCGCTCTGCCAATCCTCTTGGCCCGCAGGGTTGACTATTAAGAGGCCTGCAATTGATGTAGCAGCAAAAGTGGAATCGAGCCTCACCAATCACCCTCGCTTGCAAAAACTCCATCAACTGCTAATCGAACCGATTGCTGACTTGTTGCCGACAGATCCAGCAGCTAAAATTATCTTTATTCCTCAAGGCGAACTGTTTTTTGTGCCGTTTCCGGCGCTGCAAGATGCTGCTGGAAAATACTTGATTGAAAAACATACTATTTTGACTGCTCCTGCAATTCAAATTCTGGAATTAACGAGTCAAAAACGACAAGAAATTTCTAATTTAGCTGGGGATATTTTAGTAGTAGGAAATCCGACAATGCCTGAAGTTGCTCTGGTACCGGGCCAACCTCCGCAGCAGTTATCTGCTTTGCCGCATTCAGAAACCGAAGCTAAGGCGATCGCCCAATTGTTCCAAACCCAAGCCCTCACGGGAAATTCGGCTACCAAATCTGCCGTGCTTCAGCGGTTGTCAGACGCCCGCATTGTCCATTTTGCCACCCACGGATTGCTCGATCGCACTCGCGGACTCGGCAGTGCGATCGCCTTTGCACCCGATCGCACCGATAGCGGTTTGCTGACGGCTGAGGAAATTTTGCACCTGCACCTCCAGGCGGATTTGGTGGTTTTGAGTGCTTGCAATACCGGCATGGGGCGGATTACCGGTGACGGGGTTATCGGCTTGTCTCGCGCTTTAATTTCGGCTGGTACATCCAGTGCGATCGTCTCTTTGTGGGCGGTGCCAGATGCTCCTACAGCCGATTTGATGGTGAAATTTTATCAAAATCTCGATCGAACGGGCAACAAAGCTCAAGCCCTGTGCAGCGCCATGCTGGAGACAATGCAGCAGCACCCAAACCCCAGAGATTGGGCAGCTTTCACCCTGATCGGCGAAGCTTCAACAGTTGACAGTTGACAGTTGACAGTTGACAGTTTGAGAGCGACCTCTACTTATAAGTCCGAGGATTGGAGTAATGAATAGTCTGATTTCAACCAATTCTTTCTGGTAATGGGGAGTTTCGGTTAAATTTTGTAAAGAATTGCCAAATCCCGCGAAAAAATTAGTTTTTTGGCTGAAATCTCCACAGAAAGGCGATCGCGCCTGGATAAGTCATGTGTCGATTTAATTTATTGACAAAAATACCTCGGCGATCGAAATCGGGGCCACCACAGGGGGATTGGTCTCAACTTAATCCTGGAACTGTTGATAAATCTTGCTTTCAGCCGAGGCCAGATCCCCCT
Organism: Microcoleus sp. PH2017_35_SFW_U_B; assembly: GCF_020737865.1. Lineage (NCBI taxonomy): Bacteria > Bacillati > Cyanobacteriota > Cyanophyceae > Oscillatoriales > Microcoleaceae > Microcoleus > Microcoleus sp. PH2017_35_SFW_U_B. The sequence continues at coordinate 22,349 of NZ_JAEQDE010000100.1, read as the reverse complement.
AAATCCCCCTTAAGAAGGGGGACTTTGATCGGATTCTTGTCCCCCCCTTGTTAAGGGGGGCTAGGGGGGATCTGGCCTCAGAGAAAAACGAGATTTTTCAATGCTTCCAGGTTTAAGTTGGCACCAATGCCACAGGGGGATTGCCTACAAAAACTTTAGCCCGCCGGAGGCTGACTAAAGAATAAAGACTGTTTTTTAGACAGCTTCGCTTTCTTAACTTTGCACCATTAACAATTGAGTTAAAAATTATGAAAATCTCTGCCGCTCAAAACACCAAAATTCTAGTTGTAGAAGACGACGCCCCCGTCCGCAATCTAGTCTACCGCTTTCTAAAGCAGAGATATGAAGTACAATTTGCAGCCGACGGCCAAACAGCCTTAGAAATATTTGATGAATTCAACCCAGTTCTCGTGATTTTAGATTGGAATTTGCCCGATACTACAGGCTATAAACTTTGTCAAGAAATGCAAAAGCGGACGAATGTTTTAGTCACGATTCTGAGCAGCCGCACCGCCGAAGAAGATCGAATTAAAATCCTAAAAGCAGGTGCTGACGATTTTATGTGCAAACCGTTCAGTATTGAAGAATTAGCAGTTAGAGTAGAAGTCTTGTTGCGGCGAGGGAGAACCGTCAACCCGCGCAGCCTTGTCTGCGGTCAACTAGAAATTGATTTAATGAGTAGGGAAGTAAGATGGCAGGATAAAACTTTGACTCTAACCAAATTAGAATATGAGATATTGTGTTTTTTGGCAACTCATTCAGATGAAGCTTGGACTCGCCAACAGCTAATCGAAAAAATTTGGGGCTGGAAATGCAATTATGGATCAGAAGAGCGAGTGGTGGACGTACATATCGGCCAGATTCGCAAGAAAATGGCTAAAGTCGATCGGGCTGTGCCAAATTTTATTCAAACAATTCGCGGATACGGTTACACATTTGCTCCGAATGCTCGCAATCACAGGATATTTTCCAATTAGGATGGAATAGGAAAAGTCTTTGCAATCAAATAATTTGGACGCTGCTCAGAGGAACATCCAAATTATTTTGGCCATTCAAGTTTAAGGTATGTAGTTGCGCTTCAGCGCTCCGATCTTATATATATTAAAAGCGCTATTATTGTGGCAATACAAGTCTATTGAATAAATAATGTCACCTTCTAAAACAAAGGTATGTAGTTGCGCTGTGGCAATACAAGTCTATTGAATAAATAATGTCACCTTCTAAAACAAAGGTATGTAGTTGCGCTTCAGCGCTCCGATCTTATATATATTAAGAGCGCTCAAGCGCAACAACGTACCTATTTAACCCTGAGATGGTACTAGATTCGCTTACAAACGATCGCAATACCACACGCCCCCAGCATTGCCACAACCGACGGTACCAAAGGCACCCACCAACCCTGGATTAGCAAAAACCAGCAAATTCCGACCAAAATCCCCGCAAAAGCGATCGCCCGCAACACCGCAAACAGCCTGCGCCGGCTGACAATCGCGATCGCGCTACCAACTGCTGCGCCGCCCAAAATCCACAGCATTTCCTGCCACACAGGCACAATTTGTAGCAGCGGGCGCCCATCCAAAGCAGCACTGATAATTTGACTCGACATTTGCGCTTGAAGTAACACCCCCGGCATTTTCTGGTAAGGTATTTCTCGCGCGCTGTAGGGTGTAAAAAAATCATCGGGATTGGAAATGGGCGCCGTCACACCTATAAAAATAATTCGGTCTTTAATCAAATTGGGACTAACTTTTCCTTCTAACAGTTCTGTCAGGCTAACTCGCTGAATAAAAGTTCGGGGCGATCGATAATTTAGCATAATTTGAAAGCCGCGATTGTCCAGGTTTTGATAAGCGCCTGTACTGCCGTGAATTGGTGCAAAAACTGCCTTTCCCAGCCCTATCTTATCTCCTGACAAAGTTTCTGGTGTGATGCCTTTTGCTGCTAGGTAATGGAGCGCAGCCCTCATGCTCAAAGAGTGTTCTGTAGCACAAAGATCGGTTGTCTGCGGCTGCATAAACAGCAAGTGGCGGCGGAGAATGCCGTCGGCATCAGCCACCACATCGCTGAACCCGAGGCGCTCTTTTGGCAGTGCAGGTGGCGGTTTGATGCCGCATTTGTTCGGTTTGCCGCTTTCTTTGACGCTGCACAAACCAATTAAACTTCGATCGCTCTGAAAGCTAGCAGCCAATGCTGCATAACCGACTCCGGAGGGGCGAGGGCGAAAGATATCCAGGGCAATCGTTTGCGGCCGATATTGTGCTAAATTTGCTACTGCTTGGGCGATCGTCCCATCCGGCAGCGGAAAGCCGTATTTTTCGATATCCGTTTCCGTTGCTTCCACCAGCAACAAACGCGAATCCGAGCTTTCGGCGGGACGCAGGCGCATCAATTGGTCAAAAGCTTGCAATTCCCATATTTGCAGCCAGCCCAGCGATCGCATTCCCGTGACAGAAACAGCACTAATTGCGATCGCCAACAGCCCGATTTGTAAGCGCCGCCTCCAAGGAAAAGGTGCTGGTTTATTTGCCAACTCTTGCCAAGTCGGCGGATTGGCAGCAGGATTTTGACAAATTACCGGCAGCCAATCCGCAGCGGGAATTTCTGACTCGCATTCTGCCAATCTTTGCCTCGCGAGGCGCACTGACACATACAAAGATTCCCCGCTGCAAAAAGAGGCGAGAAAATACTTTAAAAAATCTTGGGCAACTCGATCGCATACAGGTTCTCGCATTACGATCGTTTGCGGGATGCCCAAATCTTCAAACTGCCGCGCTATGCCCAATCCATCGCAAGAATTCAAAATAGCCAACTGCAAGCCACGGTTAACCGCTAGCTTGAAGCCTTGTTTCAGCTCTTCTACTGTTAAACTCTCGGTTTTATTGATATAAAATTTTCCCGATCGCCCGGATGGATCGCTGTCACTATGTCCCGCAAAAAATAAGATATCCCAGTTGTTTTCCCAAAGTTCTTGACAGATTTTTCTGCGATTTGGTTCGACCAAAAAAGTAACTTCTGCTGATGGCAATCCTTCCAGAAGTTTGCAGTCTTGTTCAATATTAATATTTTCACTATTCCCCAAAATTGCTAAAATCTTTACGCGATTTGCAGGGTATTTTTCCAAATCCGCAGATCCCCCCCAGCCCCCCTTAAAAAGGGGGGAGAATTCACTCAAAGTCCCCCTTCTTAAGGGGGATTTAGGGGGATCTGAAATCGGTATTTTTTTATAAGCTGTGGCGCTCAAGGCAATTTCGGCTTTCGGATACCCATTGAAAATATTCCAACAGTACCACGGTAAACGCCGCAAAACGATATCATCAGTTTTGATTAAAAATCGAACTGTATCCGATGGGTTTAATTGTACGAGTAATGTGTCTTTGAGTTTACGAAACGGTTCAGAGTCAAGCCAGCTATTGATTTGCAGGCTTAATTGTTCCGCCAACTCGCGACACTTGGACAACTGTGCTGTACGAGATTCGCTAATGGTAATTGCGATCGGCTTAATGCGGAAATCTCCCAAACTGCGGTAGACTGACTGCCAGCGATCGTAGTTGTCAGCTATTTCTAGTTTTGGAGGCAGGAAACCTTGGATTTCTACTGTGGCCCGTTCTCCTTCCGGGCCGATTTCCAGAGTAGCTCGCACGCCTTTTGTCAAGTTATCATCTAGCTTTAAGACAACTAATTTTTCCATGGTTGACACTCTCAGGTTTTTGATACACTGAGATTTTTGATTCCCCAAGCCAACTTCCTGGTAAAGGTTCAATTTTAATGCTGAACAGCTTATAACCAGCGGGCCGATTTAAGCGACAAAATTCTCTGCAATACAGACTTCTTTCAGTTTTACCACAACGCTGAAACATTCTCCGCGATCGGCAGCAAATTCCAGTGTCATGCAGCCGTTGTCTTTTTTGACGGCACAAGCTTCCATGACAGTCGTTCCTTCGCCGTCGATGAGTTTCAGAGTCAGGTTGAGCGGCAAGCTGTCCGCACCGGCGATCGGATGCACCTGTACTTTAATATTAATATCAGTATCAGTCGTTGGTGCGATCGCCACCAGCAAAGCTACAGATTCGGCGGGTACTCCTACACCCCTATCTAAATTAGGTTTTCCCCGAAAATAGTTGAGGGTTGTTGATACTGGTTCCGAGATATCTGGTGTCAGATGGATCGTCTTAGCCCGCACGACTGCGCTACCGTAACGAAAAGCTAAACTAGGTTCTGGCGGCGCTAAAACTTCTGCTACAGACTGCCAACTGGCCTCGAAAATATTGTGCAGCCACTGACTGAGTTGTACAGCTTTTTTGCTGCGTTTCAGACTATCCAAATGTAGCAGCAATTTTTCAAAACTTTGTAATTTGTCGATCGCCAACTCGCCAGCACTTGCAGTTGCCATAAATCCCAGCAAAGTAGCTTCTTGCCGCTGTGTATCGATTTCAACTGCGACTAAACCAATGCGATCGTCCGGTATTTCCAGCGGAATGTCACAAAACTTGCCAGACTTCACAGGGCGGCATTCCAAATAGCCAAATTGAGTTAATTTCAAATCTGCTGCATCGGTGTAAAGGCGCATCGCAGGGTTCCAACTGTCGCTGGCTTTCAAATCTGTAGGAATATCCATCATTTCCATGTAATCTTTCACTGCACATACAGCTAAAGTGTTGAAATAAACTTGGTCTCTTTTTTCTGCTGTGCTCAATCCTTTAATATTTGAAAATTTCTCTGCCAGCCGCAGCGCTGCGGTGGTAATGGGCAGTGGAATAGATGATTGCCTGATATTGTTAAGGTTGCCATTCATCGGGATTCTCCTCTGTGAACTATAGTTTTAGGATGAAAATTCAAAAACAGACTTTTCTCTAGCCTTTCTCAGGTAAGTCAATTACAGATATAGCCTTTCGAGCTCTCATATGAGGTACCCGACGTGCATAGGGCATAGGGCATAGGGCATAGGGCATAGGGCATAGGGCATGGTGCATACCTCACTTTTTTGAGAACCGCTATAGCAACTATTAGAAATTACCAATTACCCAATAGTAAGGGTTGTTACTCCCCGTATTTTTAGGCTTTTTGAAGAGCGACATTTTACTTTTAGTCTAACAAACATCGCTATTAACTATCAACTATCAACTATCAACTGTCAACTGTCAACTGTCAACTGTCAACTGTCAACTATCAACTATCAACTGTCAACTGTCAACTGTCAACTGTCAACCGTCAACTGTCAACTGTCAACTGTCAACTGTTATTCTAGATATCCTTGCTCTTTGGCAAAATTTCGCAAGCGCGGCAAACATTCTCTTTTATAAAAGTTGGGTGCAGTTGACGGTGGTAAGTTAAATTCAAGACCAATCTTTTCCCAGGAAGTCTCCGGAGGAAGACGCTTCAAAATTAAGATTTGGCAAGTGACATCGGGACGTTTTTTGATATGAACGCTTTTTAGCTCTCCCTCGGGATCTGCCAGCACCCATTTTTTAGTCTCTTCTAAGATAACTAGCGGACTGTCAGAATGAGTCGGCGGATTTTCGACATAATTGATGAGATATAGTGCTTCTGAGTCTGCTGAAATTGGCGGTAAATCGCGTAGAAATTTCTCCTGTGTTCGTTCGTTGCTGAAGTCTTGCAGCCGCCTCCTCAGGTATGTATCCAGCCAAGTAATGACGCTGCCCAAATGCGGATCGTAAGGTTTTTTGGCGGTGTTTGCTTCGCAAACATTGCGACAAAAATACACCCAAGTTTGCTGCAAAGCATCGTGATAATGAGGCGTGCCTTCTTGCCAAAGTTTGCCGGATTTGACAATCAGCCTCACTATCTCGCTGAGTTTTTGCCGCCGCATCAAGCTTTGGGGCGGATGCGAACAAGCTTCAGCAACTAGCTGTTGGAGTTGTTGGCTTAAATTGTTTTTTTCATCCTTGGTGTCGGGCATCGGCGAGGGCCTCCTGAAGAGTCTCTGGATGAATGCTAGACACGGCATTTGCTAGTTGAATTTCCAAGATAGAATCCCTGAGTTGAGGTTTGCAAGACTTACGCATCAAAACTAAAGAAATCAGCGTTCAACAGTTGACAGTTGACAGTTGACAGTTGACAGTTTGAGAGCGACCTCTACCCAGAAGGAAGAGGATTGGAGTAATGAATCGTCTGATTTTAATTTCTCCCGAGCAGGCTTGGGGCTTTCAACCAATTATTTCTGGTAAATGAACTTCGACTCCGCTCAGTTGCCGCGCAGTCGAAGTTCAACCAGCCAGTTTTTAGCTAATCTTGTGGCTAGGGCGAAGGATTTTCGTCCATCAAAGCCACTTTCTAGCTACTCGTGCGTAAGTTCTAAATCAGTTATCAGCATCGTGCGATAAATTTTCGCGCAATTTCCGAAAAAAAAATTAAAGTATTTATTTGACAAATGCGATCGAATGAGGTACCGGTCGATTTTTGAGGCTGTGCCGCGGATGTGTCCTTTGTCTCCTGTGCGTTTATGGGCCACAGCCCCGAATTCCGCTAGCTGGAAGCGCGATCGCCCTTTTATGTCCAACGAGCGACTTGCTTATTTGCTGAGAAATCATATACTTTGTCAAGTTAAGAAAATATTTTTTGATTGATCCAGGAGTAAGCAAAAAAAATGTACATCGTACAAATTGCCTCAGAGTGCGCCCCCGTCATCAAAGCAGGGGGTTTGGGCGACGTAGTTTATGGGTTGAGTCGGGAGTTGCAGAATTCCGGTAACGCCGTCGAGATTATTCTGCCCAAGTATGACTGCATGAGGTACGACCACATTTGGGGGCTGCACGATGCCTATCGGGATTTGGCGGTGCCCTGGTACGGCGGCGAAATCCTTTGCGATGTGTACTGCGGCTGGGTGCACGGGGTGTTGTGTTTTTTCATCGAACCTCGATCGCAAGATAACTTTTTTAACCGCGGCTGTTATTACGGTTGCAACGATGACAATATGCGGTTTGCATTTTTTAGCAAAGCTGCTTTAGAATTTTTGCTCAGAAGCAACAAGCGCCCGGATGTGATTCACTGTCACGACTGGCAAACTGGCTTGATTCCAGTCATGCTGTTTGAAATTTACAAATACAATTGGATGGAAAATCAGCGAGTCTGCTATACCATTCACAATTTCAAACATCAAGGTATGGGCGGAAGCGAGGTGTTGCAAGCAACGGGTTTGAATCGAGATGATTATTATTTTCAGTACGATCGCCTGCGAGATAATTTTAACCCTTTTGCCATCAATTTTATGAAAGGCGGCATTGTGTACTCGAATTTTGTCACCACGGTTTCGCCGCATCACGCTTGGGAAGCTCACGTCGGCGAGTTCGGCTACGGTTTGGGACATACTTTGCATATATATCAAGACAAGTTTCGCGGGGTGCTCAACGGCATCGATTACGATGTGTGGAATCCCGAGAGCGATCGCTATATTCCGCAACACTACACTGCGGATGATTTGGCAGGAAAAGCTGAAACTAAAACCGCTTTGCGCGATCGGCTGTTAATGCGCGATGCTGACAAGCCTCTGATTACCTTTATCGGTCGTTTGGACGACCAAAAAGGCGTTCACCTCGTCCACCATGCAATTTATTACTGTCTGAGCAAAGGCGCGCAATTCGTACTTTTGGGTTCGGCGACGGAAGCGGGAATTAACGCGCATTTTCAGCACGAAAAATGGGTTTTAAATGACAATCCTGACTGCCATTTAGAACTGGGTTTTAATGAGGAACTGTCGCACTTAATTTACGCGGGTGCGGATATGATTGTGGTGCCGAGCAATTACGAACCCTGCGGGCTGACTCAGATGATCGGGTTGCGGTACGGTACGGTGCCTGTGGTGCGGGGCGTGGGCGGTTTGGTGAATACGGTGTTCGATCGCGATTACGACACCAACCACTTACCGGAAGAGCGCAACGGCTACGTATTTCACCAAACGGACTACTGCGCTTTAGAGTCGGCGCTCGATCGGGCGATCGGATTGTGGTATGACTACCATGATGACTTTGAAAAACTCATGATTCAAGGGATGAATTGCGATAATTCGTGGAAATATCCAGCTAAAGACTATGTGGAAATTTACGAACTAATTCGACACAAATAAGTTAGTCAGTAGTCATTAGTCATTAGTCATTGGTCATTGGTAATTAGTCATTGGGAGAGCATCTCACTTTTGCAAAAAAGCAATTTCTTTACAGTGCGAGCGTCCCCGCTCGCGATCTATAATCGCTCGCGGGGACGCTCGCACTATAAAATCAAAACATCAAAACTGAGATGCTCCCGTCATTGGTCATTGGTCATTGGTCATTGGTCAGTAGTCAGTAGTCATTGGTCATGGGTAATTGGTAATTGGTAATGGGTAATTGGTCAACTGCCAACTGCCAACTGCCAACTGTCAACTGTCAACTGTCAACTGTCAACTGTCAACAGAGATAATGTTTTGGGTGAAAAGGCGGGGGCGGAAAGTACGAATGTAGCTTGTAGGGTTTTCTTGCCTGTCGGTGCGAAGTGCGATCGCACAAGATAGAAGTATAGAAATTAAACGGCTGGTGTTCGCCCGCCCTACACAAAATGAACTCACAACAACTAGAACAACAAGTAACAATCCTCCAAGACGAAACAGCCGCCTCCGGAAATTCAGCCAACCCAACAGTTGAAACTCCTTTATTCACCTCAGAGTTCGTAACAGAGGAAAAAGTTAGAGTGGAAGAATTTAAGATTAGCGCCGACAGTTTAATTGGTAAAGTCAAAGAATTAATTGAGCAAGGAAAACTCCGCCGCCTCGTGATCAAAAACTCAGAAGGGCGGATTTTAGCAGACATTCCGCTGATGGCGGGATTGGTAGGCGGCGTTGCAGGGAGTGTAGTCTTTCCAATTGCTGCTGTATTGGCAACAGTTGGGGCAGTTGTCGCTCATTTGACTGTGGTTATCGAGCGAAAAGAGTAATAGGTACGTAGTTGCGCTTCAGCGCTCTTAGGATCGGAAATTAAATAATTTACACAAATTTGTGGGATGGGCTCGGGTGGCCCATCCCACGAACCATCAAACTGTAAGTTATAGCGATTCTCAAAAAGATTTGCGGACGTTGTTGGGCTTGGGCCCTCTTAGTGGAACTGGTTATGTAACCTGTCAATCGTACCTCATCTTTTTGATAAAGGCTATATTTAATTCTCAGTCCTTACATATATAATAAGAAAGAGCGCTGAAGCGCAACAACATACCAGAGTTATAAAAGGTACGTAGTTGCGCTTTAAAAGAGCGCTGAAGCGCAACTACATACGAATGCACCCGTAATTTTTATTATTTTCTTTGAGAATATTTGGTTTCCGGGAATTATCTTGCATCCGGTTATATTAAACCTGTTTATTCTCGTCTTGCGTAGATCGGAAAGTTCATTCAGTCGGGAATATAATTCCCAGAATTATTGTTGGCTCGGCACGAGTTGTATTTGTGTTAGAGTACAAATTCTAGTTGTGCGATCGCACGATTTCTCGCATCTTCGATGCAGTCGATCGCACTTTTGGCAAAAACTTGGCTTTTGGCAACAAATCGGCGATCGTTCAAATGGTCGTAAGCTTCCCAATTACCGCTAACTTCGCGATCGTGCCACAGAAACCAGCCGCGGTAGATTTCCCCGCTATCAATATCATCGCACAGCACCAGCCAATCATCACCCGTGAGAGCGCTGTTATCTAAGGCTACCAATTCAACCCACGCTAATGCAGTGCAGGCATCGATCGCATCAGCATCAACGGAGTTAGATTCTGTAGTGGTAGATTGTGGCGAGCAAAGTGTAGACTTCATAAATTCTCCTGAATGAAATAAATGGATTTATGCTATTTATGCAACTGATGGGGGACAGGAATTGGAAAAATGGTATTCTGATGAATTTGCGGTTGGTCAAATTTACCAGCGGCCGATGCTTCTGTTAAATTATTAAGTGTATTAATTGTCACAATTGAAGCAGTTCCTAAGGCGGCCATTGCCAATCGGTGTAGAATTTTGTTCATGGTGATGCTCCTGGGTTTTCCTTGATGTATCTACTCTAAAAAAAATCAGTGGTTGCTCGCAGGGGAGATTGGGGAGTTAAGATTTTTTTTTCTTTTCAAATATATTCACAGGTTGAAGCCGTTATCAGGACAGAGTTTGAGAAAGTCGATCGCCTAAAAACCCTCTACAAGTAAAATTCCTTAAATTCCGGCGGGCTGACTATCTCCCTTAAAATCGCTTAAAATAGGAACTTAAGGCGTTAAAGTTCCTAGATTCCTTCCCATTTCAGTGCAACAGAAGTGCTCAAGTCAAAACGCGATCGCGGTCGAATTCTCACAGCCCCTGGCTTAAAGAAACTTAATGAGGCGCTCCAAGAATGGTCTGACCGATATAACATTAGAGGTACTCTGACGGAAATCGAGGCCGAGTCGGGCGTTGGCGCGGATACTGTCAGCAAAATTAAGCAGGGTAGAGAAGGTGCGGATCTCAGCAAACTGCGACAGTTGTTCGCGGCGTTTGAGTTGACTCTGACAAATGGCGACCATCGATCGGCTAAACTAGACGATGCCGAAGATGTCGCTGAGTCGGACAATTTGCCCGCGGCAAGGGAAACAGCCCGCAGCAACAGAAGTGTTAAAGTATTTGTGAGTTATCGCAGCGCCGAACCCGATCGCGAATTGGGAAAACAGTTAGAAACGGCCTTAAGTGCGATCGGTCATACAGTCTTCACAGCCGAAAATAACATTAGATTGGGAGATAATTGGTTCGATCGCATAAACTACTTCCTCAAAGAATGCGATTATTTGCTATTGCTATTGCCGCCAACAGTCAGCCAAAGCGAACTGCTAACATATCAAGTCCAGCAAGCCAAAGAACTGCAAGACTCTCGCCCTGACAAGAAACCAATAATTTTACCGATTCGCGTCGGTTTTCCCTTAAACGTGCCTCTAAACCACGATTTGCGGGGCTATCTGTACCGAATCGAACAGAGGGAATGGCAAAAGGACGGCGACACTCCAATTCTGATCGAAGAAGTGTTGAAATTGCTAGCAGAAACTCCCGCACCAGTCAAAGAACAACCGGAAGATTTAACACCAAACCAAGTATTAGAAATTAGCAGCGACGAAATACCTCTACCCAGCGCCGAACCGGAATTACCCGGAGGACAAGTCGATGTCGCTTCTCAATTTTATGTAGAACGCCCGCCCATCGAAGAACGTTGCTATCAAACTATTTTGCAGCCCAGCGCGTTAATTAGAATTAAAGCGCCGAGACAAATGGGCAAAACATCCTTGATGGCAAGAATTTTGCATCACGGAACCCGTCAAGGTTATTGTACAGTGCCACTAACTTTTCAGTTAGTAGATAAAAGTGTATTCGCCAACTTAGATAAATTCTTAAAATGGTTTTGCGCTTACGTCGGACGCGAATTGCACTTAGCCAATCAACTAGACGATTATTGGGACGATATTTTTGGCAGCAAAGTCAACTGCAAAGATTACTTTGAGAAATACATCTTACCCCAAATCGATAGTCCTCTAATTTTAGGATTAGACGAGATCGATCGCGTTTTCCAATATCCCGACATAGCCGAAGACTTTTTAGGACTGCTGCGGGCGTGGCACGAAGAATCGAAGCGGCGGGATATCTGGAAAAAACTGCGATTAATCGTAGTACATTCCACCGAAGTTTACATCCCGATGAACATCAATCAATCGCCCTTCAACGTCGGCTTACCCGTAGACTTGCCCGAATTCAACGCTGGGCAAATCCAAGACTTAGCAGCGCGGCACAATTTAAGTTGGTCAGATGCCGAAGTTGAGCAACTTACGGCAATAGTCGGCGGTCATCCGTATTTAGTACGAGTTGCACTATATCACATTTCGCGAGGTGATTTGACTATTGATGAATTAAAAGAAAGTGCGATCGCCGATGCGGGAATTTACAGCGATCACTTGCGCCGCCAACTGTGGAATTTAGAAGAATATCCAGAGTTAGCTGCGGGGATGAGAGAGATTGCGGCGGCGGATTCTGGGGTGCAATTAAAGGCGATTCAGGCGTTCAAGTTGGACAGTTTGGGGTTGGTAAAGTTGCAGGGAAACGAGTGCGTGCCGAGGTGCGAGTTGTACCGGCAATATTTTCGATCGCACTTGAGCGCGATCGGGTAAAATATTGAGCGATTAGGTATCATATAATTCCAGATATTGTAGGGGCGGGTTCACCAACAATAATTGCCTAAAACTAACAATCTCATAAACCCGCCCCCACCAAACGAAAAATCACAATATTGTAGGGGCGGGTTCACCAACAATAATTGCCTAAAACCGACAATCTCATAAACCCGCCCCCACCCAACGAAAAATCACAATATTGTAGGGGCGGGTTCACCGACAATAATTGCCTAAAACCGACAATCTCATAAACCCGCCCCCACCTAACGAAAAATCACAATCTACCTCTTTTTACATTAAAACAGCCCATGAACGATATTTTTTTAATAACTTCCGATAATTGGCTAGATTGGATAACAGTGTTTGGTTATCTAGGCCTTACTGCTTTCATTATCTGGCGCATTTTGGCTACAAATTAGATATATTATGAAATAATATCAATTCCGTTTGTATCGGAATGATATAAACGGAGAAGACGGAGGAGACGGCAGTGCCGTGTCCCTACAATTCATCACGTAGGGACACGGCAATGCCGTCTCCTCTATATGATAAGGAGTTTTAACTTGTAGGGTGCATCAGACGAAGTTTTAGAGAGGTTTTTTAGGGTTGTATTTAGATATAATCCTTTCGTAGATTTCATAATTCTCTTGATCGAAACAGCAAAAAATTACTTTTTGAGAACCACCATTATTTTGTATATATTCCCAGCATACCTTCACTGCAATCTCACTTGCTAGAGCTTTAGGAAAGCTGTAAATGCCGGTGCTAATGCAAGGAAATGCCAAACTCTCAAACTGTTGTTCTGCGGCAATTTGCATACACTTACGGTAACACTCGGCTAAGAGTTCTGGTTCTCCATCATTACCCTTCCGCCATACTGGCCCTACTGCGTGGATGACGAAGCGTGCAGGCAATTTATATCCCTTAGTTAGTTTAGCATCTCCAGTCTTACATCCTCCCAGCAATCGGCATTCGTCATACAGTTCCGATCCTGCTGCTCTGTGTATTGCTCCATCTACTCCACCACCACCAAGTAAACTGGTATTTGCAGCATTCACGATCGCATCAACTTCGAGTTTTGTGATGTCGCCCAAAATAACTTTCATATTTTCTGCAATAGTAAACTGTAGACAAGTTTAGCAAAGAAACTCGTTATCTAGTTTTCTTCTCTTAATTTTCGCAAAATCGGAATTTGTGCCAACTGTTCCGATCGCAAACTATCCCAGTTTAACCCAGTTGGACGCGGATAACTCGTATTAGTCTCAATTACCTCCTGGGCAGTCACAATCCAATTCAGCGCCCAATCGTGAGGCTGCATCGGCAAACGCGAATCTTCTACAATTTGCAAAGGATGCACTGTAGTCACAATCGGCGTATCGATTTCTACTAACCCGAATTCTGTCAACATCGCCAATTCTAAATCAGCAAATCCTGCACCTTTGCCGGTTCTTCCGCCGTTGCGCGCCACCGCTACGCAGCCGACTATTGCTAAATCGATCGGCTCCATTTCTTCAAAGCTTACCAATTTTCCGCAACTGAGGGCTTTACGGGCGATCCTCTTCGAGGGCTTCGCTAACGCACTTTCGGCTAGTGGCATATTGTGCTTGTGCAAATCTTCTGCCGTTAACTCGACAAAACAGCGATCGTCTGTCAAGCGCGGTACTGCCATATACAAGCGTTTTCCGTCTTGCAAAGCGCGCATCCGCACCGGAATTTGTGGCGAATCTGGATTGCACTTAATCGTTTTTGCCTGTTGCCAAATTGGTAAACTCGCCAATTTTTCAGCCGCCAACTCGGCGCCGACAAAATTGGGAATATGACCAAACGGATCGCCAACAGATGCGGCTTGATCTTTCAGCAAAGACCAAATTTCAGTTCTTAACTTGTCTTTGTCGCGATGATATCCAATCCAATCTGTTTTCATGCTATATTATGGTACAATATATCATCCAAAATTTTACTTGAATTCTTCAGTCTCGCGTTGCGCGGACTTTGTTTGTGTAGTAGCGGTTTTAACCGCCGAATGAATTATATGAATTTTACCGCAAAACCCAGTTACTATCAAGTCGGCGGCAGTCTCACCAATAACGCTCCGAATTATGTGAAGCGCCAAGCAGATGACGACTTTTATAACGGATTGAAGGCGGGGGAATTTTGCTATGTTTTGAATTCGCGCCAAATGGGCAAATCTAGCTTGCAGGTGCGGACAATTCAGCGGCTGAGAAATGAGGGAATTGCTTGTGCTGCGATCGACATTTCGGAAATTGGCAACCGCGGCGTGACTCCCGAACAGTGGTATGCTGGGTTGCTACGCATTCTCGAAAATAACTTTAATCTGTCGGATATTGTCAACGTGCGGACTTGGTGGCGCGATCGCAATTTTTTAACTCCGGTGCAAAGATTGAGCGAATTCATCGAAACCGTGCTGTTAGCCAATATTTCCACCAATATTGTCATTTTTATCGACGAAATCGACAGCATTCTCGCCCTGGATTTTCCCGCCGATGATTTCCTAGCCCTAATTCGATCGTGCTATAACAAGCGCGCCAATAACTCAGAGTTCGATCGCCTAACCTGGGCACTCTTGGGCGTAGCATCGCCGACGGATTTGTGCCGCGACAAGAATCTTGCCAGCAACACGCCTTTTAATATCGGTAGGGCGATCGAATTAACTGGTTTTGATGAAACAGAAGCTCAACCGCTAGCAGCCGGGTTGGCAGAGCTGACAGATCGCTCTGCTGAAGTGTTGAGAGAGGTTTTGTATTGGACGGGCGGGCAACCGTTTTTGAGTCAAAAGCTGTGCAAACTTTTATTTGAAAATGCACCCCCCCCAGCCCCCCCTTGTCAAGGGGGGGAGCAAGATCGCATTCAAAATCCGCGAGAGTGGGTTGAGAAAGTAGTGCGCTTGAAGATTGTGGAGAATTGGGAATCTCAGGATGTTCCCGAACATTTGTCCACAATTCGCGATCGGCTTTTTCGAGAAAACCAGCGGATTGTCAGAAGACTCGGATTGTATCAGCAAATTTTACAGCAAATTGAAATCGTCCCCGATGGTAGTGCGGAACAAATGGAATTGCGATTAAGCGGATTAATCGTCAAGCGCCGGGAAAAATTAACTATTTCTAATCCTATTTATCAAGCTGTCTTTAACAAAGACTTAATCGCCAAAAACTTAGAAAAACTCTTACCTTACTCGGAAGCTATCAAAGTCTGGCTGAATTCTAACTCTCAAGATGACTCCCAACTGTTGCGCGGCGAAGATTTGCAATCAGCATTAGTTTGGGCGGCAGACAAAAGTTTGAGAAACGAAGACTTTCAATTTTTGACAGCCAGCCAAAAACTGATTTTGAGCGACCAAAATCAACTGCTGCTGGCAGCTAAACTAGAAACCCAAAAAGCGACGCGCGATGCCGAAACAGCTTTGAGTGAAGCTGGCGCAGCCAAGCAAAAAGCCCAACAGTGGATCGGCATCGGTTCAGCGGTACTGGCCGGATCGTTGATTGGGGCGATCGGCTTTTCAACTCTCGCTTACCAGCGGTTTAAACTAGCACAAGCAAGTATTGAAATCGAACAAAATGGCAGCGATGCTTTACTGTTGGCAGTATCTCAAAAAAACGAGAGCAGCGAAGCTTTATCGGAAGCTTTGCTAAGGGCGATCGCCTCTGGTAAAAAATTAAGAACCTTAGTTGAAAACAAACAACATCTCGAACAATATCCGGCAACTAGACCGCTGTTAGCCTTACAAGTTATTCTCGACGAAATTAGCAAAAAACAGCAGATTAAAGCACCATCACTTCCACCAAGAAAGATGAATTGGCAAGCTCATACAGGTGCTGTTACCAGCATCTGTTTCAGCCCTGACGGTAAAATTTTGGCAACCGCAGGAATAGACGATAGAGTAAGAATTTGGAACTTTTACGGGCAGAAAATTGCTGAATGGAAAGCTTTACAGCAGTCAGTGAATATGGTAAGCTTTAGCCCAGATGGTAAATTTTTAGCAACTGCCGGAAGCGATAGCACAGTTAAGTTCTGGAATTTGTCAGGAAAAAATATTTCTCAGTTGAAAGGAATTGAAGGCTCTGTTAACAGTATTAGTTTTAGTCCGAAAGAAAAGTTATTTGCGGCAGCAGGAATCGATAGCAGTTCGGCAATTTGGAACTTGTCAAAACCATCAAAATTAATCTCATCTAGCGTGAAGCTTCCCGGTCACAATGGTTTAGTGAGAAGCGTTAATTTTAGCCCCAGCGGCGATTTTTTGACGACTTTAGACGGCAAATCTACAGTGCGAGTTTGGGATTTGTCGGGACAACTGGAAAAAACGCTGCCGGTGCAGGCAATTGGGATTAGTTTCAGTCCAGATCGACAGCAGTATCGCTTTGCTACAGTAACATTAAATGGCAAAGTCGGACTGTGGAATCTGTCAGCCAAAGAATTAGTTAGTGAATTTGAAACCTTGCATTTAGATGCGAAATTAATTAGTTTTAGTCCCGACGGAGAAAGGCTGGCTACTGTGGGAATTGATAAGACTGTGCGGCTGTGGAATTTAGCGGGGCGCCCGGTTGCTCAATTTACTTTTGAGGAGAATGTTGTTAGTGTCGGTTGGAGTGGAGATGGGAAGCAAATTGCTGTAGCGGGAAGCAATGGTACTGTCTGGTTGAGGCAGGTTGAAGGGTTGGAAGAATTGCTGAAGCAAAGCTGCGATTTTCTCAGCAGCAAACCGGAGTATTTGAGAAGGGTTTCCACTATCTGCAAGTAGTAATAAAACATGGAAATACGCACGCGGTAATGTCGTTTCCCTATCCATGGACTTTTTTGACCTGGGTTTGTAGGGAGCATCTCATTTTTGCAAAAAGCATTTTTTCTTTCAGTGCGAGCGGGGACAGCACTACAAATGCAAAACTGAGATGCTCCTGGTTTGTAGGGTGTGTTTGGTGCGTCGCTATGAGATTGTCACTCTTTTTTGGGGATAAGCAATGGCGACGCACCCTACAAATACTGTCAACTGTCAACTGTCAACTGTCAACTGTCAACTGTCAACTGTCAACTGTCAACTGTTTAATTTACCTTAACAGGCGAAACACTTACATTAGGATTTTTAACTCTTCTTAAAAGTTCTTGTCTGGCTTGTTCGGGATTTTGCCCTTTTGGGACTTGATATAATAATCTACAGGAACCGTCTTGAGGATTAGCTGCACAAATAATTAGTTGACCGCTGGAAGATGCACCTGCTGTGACAATATTGTCCCAGCTTCCTTGGGGTTGCGAGTTGTTGAGAATTCCCGAGACTCGGGTGCAGCGAGTAATGGCGTCTTCTCCTGATTCATTGAAATAGTTATCAGCTACCCATAGAATAACGGGAATATTTTTGCCTTGTTGGACAGCAATTGTGGCCGGGCGGCCACCAGCAGCGCCACAGAAAAATGACGGAGTTTGGGCAAAAGCCTGACTGTTTGCTAAAATCGGAGCTGCAAGGGCAATAATTGACACACTAAAAGCTGACTTTAAAAGCCGAAATTTCATGGGCGGTAATAAGCTTTTTCATTTATGGTTACTAATACTCTAAAAAGTTAGACTTCTGCTTGCCGGGAAGATTAGGCATTTAGGGAAAAAAATAAAATTTATTCTGTAAAGTTTTGCCGTTAGCGAAGCCCGCCCCCTACGGGGGCTACGCCAACGGAGACGATCGCCCATACTGCCATTATTCAGACCAAAACCCACGGAAAATCCCTGGCTGACAAACGTTGTGGCACAAAATAGGTGCAGCCGCAGGGGATCAGGCGCGAAGGTATAGGGTAAAGGTAAGGTTTTTAGCCGTTTTTTGTTGAGCCTTGCCCTTCCTGAGTCCGCCCCCCTAAACTGAAACCTGTGTTAGCATCAATAAAAATCTTCTCTTTAATAATCAACAATGGGCAATGTTCTGGTGCTGAATGCCTCCTACGAACCGCTCAACATCACCAATTGGCGAAGAGCGGTAGTTTTGTTGCTGAAAGGAAAAGCAGAACAGGTAGAACATAACGGGAAATTTATTGCGCCAAACTTCCCGCTACCAACTGTGATTCGACTGCGGCATTACGTCCGAGTTCCCTATAAGGATATTCCGCTTACCCGCCGGAACATCTTGCACCGGGACGCCCACTCTTGTCAATACTGTGGCTATACCGGGGACGATTTGACCCTGGATCACGTGATTCCTCGATCGCGCGGGGGAGGCGAAAGTTGGGAAAACCTCGCTACGGCGTGCGTGCGCTGCAATGTCAATAAAGGCAGTCGCACCCCGAAAGAAGCGGGAATGCTGCTGCGCTATCCGCCCAGGAAACCTCACAGCGGTCTTTATTTTGAAGTGACTAGACACGTTAAGAGTGGTATGCACCAAGAATGGCAAAAATATGTAATCGGCCTTTGAAACCCCCTGTCGCAAGAAAGCGCGGGGGTTTTTTGCGGAAGTTTTGAGTTGTAGGCGTGGGGCCATGAGTGCGCCGGGCCAATAGTTTTGAGTTGAAAAGTTAAATAGTTAAAGACTCTTAACTCCGGTTTCTCTTCGGAAATATTCGGTTTGACAGCGCGGTATCTAGAAAGAAACCGGGTTAATTGCTTTTGGCGCGCAAATACTGAAAAAATTAGATTTTGAATTTTTAACAATGAAAGACCACCAGCCTACCAATTCAGATGAAGTATCTGACAACCACGAAGCTGAGGTTGTACCATCCGCGAGTACACCTGGGAAACGGCGCAGCAAAGCCGAAGTTGCTTCGGAAGACGATCGCGCCAGTCTCCGCGGAGAATTACCCGATCGCAAAGTTGAGCAATTGCGCCAAATGTTCGATCGGCACAGAGGCGATCGCCAGTTAATATTATTGCAAGATTTTCCCGACCCTGACGCACTTTCGAGCGCTTGGGCTTACAAATTAATCGCCGAACAGTACGATATTCAATGCGAGATTATCTACGCCGGTGCCCTCAGCCACCAAGAAAATATTGCCTTAGTTAAATTGACCGGGTTACCGTTGCAGCGGTGGACGCTGGAAACGACAAAAACGAAGGATTTGTCGGCGTATCAGGGTTGCGTTTTCATCGACAACCAAGGCACGACTTGTAACTTAACTGAGTTTATTTTAGGGGCAGGAGTGCCGATCGCAGCAGTAATCGACCACCACAGTTTGCAGGGGGAAATGAACGCAGAATTTACCGATTTGCGTCCGGATATCCGCGCTACAGCCACGATTTTTACCGAGTATTTGCAGGCTGGAATGGTGGCTTTTGACGGTAGTGTCAGCCAGCACGTCAAGTGTGCTACGGCTTTGATGCACGGTTTGCGATCGGATACCAATGCCCTCAGACAAGCACAGGAGGAGGAATTCTTAGCTGCGGCTTATTTGAGCCGATTTTATGACCCGCAGTTGCTGAATGCGGTGTTACAGTCGTCTCGTTCTAAATGGGTGATGGATGCGATCGAGCGATCGCTCAAACACCGCATCGTCCAGAACAATTTCTCGATCGCGGGCATCGGCTACCTCCGCTATGACGATCGGGATTCCATTCCCCAAGCAGCGGACTTTTTAGTAACAGAAGAGAACGTACATACAGCCGTTGTCTACGCAATTGTGCACGACAAAGACGAAGAAATCGAAGTAGTAATCGGATCGCTGCGAACGAATAAACTGACTCTAGACCCCGACGAATTTATTAAAGAAGCCTTCGGTCAAGATGCTCAAGGACGCTTTTTTGGCGGTGGAAGAAGTCAAGCGGGCGGTTTTGAAATTCCGGTAGGATTTCTTTCGGGTGGAAATGAGAATAGCGATTATGCAAGGCACAAATGGGAAGTATTCGATTCTCAAATTAAGCAAAAATTAATGAGTTTAATTAGTCCTACCGATAATCCAGTTTACGATCGTTAAAGTTTGTATAGCCTTTCTCTCCAAGAGTAAGGTACGTTGTTGGGAAGAGAGCCCTCTTGTGGTGATGGTACACTCAACTTGCGGACGCACCAAAAACTCCAATAAAAGTCATACTTCGTCTTTTTGAGAAGGTACGTTGTTGGGAAGAGAGCCCTCTTTTGGTGATTGTATACTCAACTTGCCGACGCACCAAAAACTCCAATAAAAGTCATACTTCGTCTTTTTGAGAAGGTACGTTGTTGGGAAGAGAGCCCTCTTTTGGTGATGATATAGCCTTTCTCAAAAAGATGAGGTATAACTGACAACTTATATAACCACTAAACTCAGAGGGCTGAAGCCCAACAACATACCTCATCTTTGTGATAACCGCTATACACTCAACTTGCGGACGCACCAAAAACTCCAATAACAATCATACTTCGTCTTTTTGAGAAGGTACGTTGTTGGGAAGAGAGCCCTCTTGTGGTGATGGTACACTCAACTTGCGGACGCACCAAAAACTCCAATAACAATCATACTTCGTCTTTTTGAGAAAGATGAAGTATATCTAATCCTGGGTAATTGGTAATTGCTGTTGATAGTTCCTATAAACTTTCTGAGATTTGTGGAAGTAAAGACGATCTCCGGGCGTGTGTGCGATCGCAATCATATCGTCGTACCATAATTTGTGATACGCGATCTTTATGAGAACCGTTATAGGATAAGCCAGAAAAAAAGGGGGTTGCCATAGATTTTTGGCGGCCTCTCATATTTTGCCAGAGAAATTATCTCTTGGTTACTAAATTTAGCGTCAATATCGACTAAATGAATAAATAGTTATATACGATATATAGCCTTTCTCAAAAAGGTGGGGTATGACTGACAACTTATAGAACCGCTTAAACGTATAGGGCTCTCTTCCCAACAACGTCCGCGAATATGAGAGCTAGATCCGCTATAGGTTTTACTAACTTCCGCAGCCACGAAGGCAAAGACAGAATTTGGATCAAAAGTACGATCGCACAGGAGTCGATCGGCTTCTAGATGCAAATAAAGTGGAGTCATCACAGAAATACGTAGGGGAAAACACATAAGTATCCGTAGCAGAAGTAAGAAGAAACAGGCAAGAAGCAATAACCACTAACCAATAAAAACAAACGTTTCAGCAATTAATAAAGTTTTCAGCGTTTTGGCGATCGCTATAAGTATCGAACCATTATTGAAATTTGATGTAAGTAAATCTACTGCCGATAAATGGCTTACGAGTGAAAAAATAGATAAGCATAATGGCCAATGACTTAGCAAGGTAAATCTGACAAAATTGTATCAAAGACAACAATTTGATAATTAAATTAGTAAAAGTTTTAAATCCCATCAGGTTTTAGATAGCTTGCTAACTTAATTTCAAATAGTGCAAAAACCCAAAGGCTTGTAATAAACACATCCTGAAATTCTTGAGTCTTTTGTGGGTACTCTAAAAAATATCTTTGTGTTAAAGGGTAACTAACTTGCGGCAAAACCATTGCAGAATAATGGTTTTACGCAATAGTTGCTCTTTTTGTTTTTTAAATTGCATATATATTATCAATTGATGCAATTCAAAAGTATGTGGAATATACTGAAGGTTCTTACCAAAGAAAGGGGTAGGTTAAATATAAAAAACAATACATCCGCCATCAAAGACAATGAATATTCTTGAGACAAGCGATCAAAATAATGGTTCTAATTTTTCGGAAATTACTGTTGCTAGCTATGTAAATGCCATAAACTTAATTCCACAAGTAAAACCAAAAAAAGAACTACTACTTATAGATGGAAATGTAGATAATTATCAGAGTCTCGCCAGCGGAGCCAGACCGGGAACAGAAGTATTTATCTTAGATTCAGCGCGGGATGGAGTAGAACAAATTAGCGAAGTTTTAGCCAGCCGGAGTGATATTAAAAGCGTTCATATTGTTTCTCACGGGGGTTCTGGAAACTTGCAATTGGGTGCAACAAGACTCAACTCTGAGACACTAAATACCTATAGCGAACAGTTGCAACAGTGGGGAAACTCACTTACTTACTTACTACTAATGCCGATATTCTGATTTACGGCTGCGATGTGGCGGCTGGCGAATTAGGCGAAAACTTCGTAAACAAAATAGGCTATTTAACTGGTGCTGATATTGCAGCTTCAACAGATTTGACGGGCAGCGCACTACTGGGCGGCAACTGGAATTTAGAGAAATTAACAGGAGCTGACGGTGTTACGCTGCACAACCCTGGACAAACAGGGCATACGCGATAGCAATACTCTCACTATTGATAGAGAGAGCAAAGGAGCCGTCCCTCAAAG
>NZ_JAEQDE010000099.1:39075-45499 GCF_020737865.1 Microcoleus sp. PH2017_35_SFW_U_B | reverse complement strand
TATGGAAGTAATGCACGAGCGCAATGCTCACAACTTCCCACTCGACTTGGCTGCTGGCGAAACAACTCCAGTTGCTTTGGTTGCTCCTTCCATCAACGGCTAAGTTTTAGCTTGAGATAAACAGAAAGCGCCCCTAGAAATAGGGGCGCTTTTTGTTTGGGAAAAATTACAGTTTTAGCGAGATGATCGTTTATGATAATAGAAGGAGCGCGCTAGTTGTAGCTCATGTGCTCTCATAAATCATAAAAGCCTTTATTTATGGAGTCGGCTTCCTATGACAGTCACTACAGAAAATTTAATTAGAGCATTGCCATCGAACAGTGAGGAGGTGATGTTTGGTGAACTAAGTTTAATCAAACACGCCTTAGAAAAGCTGTTTAAATCTGATGAAGCGCGGATTCCTAAAGAAGAACTATTTATTGATGGATTGAAAATTTATGAGGTACTAGAACGGATTAGAGAAGCAAAAGATATACGTCTAAGAGCGGATATTTATTACTCTGAATACAGACCACTTTTAAACGAATTTAAAGCAAAATATAGTGACTTTTTAGCCCGTGATACTTTCAAAGAAATTGAAGATCGTGAAAAATACATGGATGGCTTGAGGGAATTAATCATAGCTCAGGGTTTTATGCTGATTGCGTTTGAAGAAGAAACAGATAAAGTACGTCAATATCGATCGCTATACACGGGTATGGTGAAACTATCAGAGCTTTTAGAAGAATATCTTGTCTACTTTCCACAACACTTAATAGAGTGCATTAAGAATATAGCATTGGCTTTTTTAAATGATTCTAATCTAAAACCCGATCGAGCCAATCAGAACGAGTCAGTTTTTTTATATTTAGTTGGATTAAAAAACACTGCTAGAGCAGTATTATGGCAAATCGAAGAAGACCGAACACAAAATGAAAAATTACATTTGATTGACTCTCCTTATAATCCAATATTTACTCGTGAAATGCAAATTCAGAAAAACCAATCTGCTATGGATTGGGCAAAGTCACGACTTGAGCAAATAGAAAGTATTGGAGAAGAAAAAGGATGGAAATTGTAGAGTGATTCTAATTCTAGATTCTAATATTATTGCTTTGCTGATAACAAATATTGATGAGAAATTGTCTGAAGATCAGAAGCTGACTACGGAGATTTATCAATGCACAGAATGGTTTTATAGACTGTTGTCGAAAGGCGTTTATATAATTGCTTCTGATATCTGTGATTATGAACTTAGACGTGAATTGATTCGGATAAAAAGCAAAAGTATTCAAGAGTTAGATAAACTAAGAGAGTTACTTGAATTTCAAGAAGTAACTTTTGCTTTGCTAGAAAAGGCTGCCGAACTATGGGCGGAGGCAAGAGCTATGAGTCAATCTAATAAAATTAAGGAGAACATTGATGTAGACTGCATTCTGGCTGCTCAATGGTGTCTGCTCAAAGAGCAATTTCCTGGTCGTGAAGTCATTATTGCTACTAAAAATATTAAAGATTTTCAACCTGTTACCGATTGTGATATTTGGCAAAATATTAGTTAATTTATAGTAATTTACGAGTTAGATAAAATGTCAGGTAAACTTCGGATATGCCACAGCATAAGTGCCTTCTATATTCTGCCTTCAGACTTATACCTTGTTTTTAAGCGGGAGGGTGTCAAAATGAAATATAGCTCCTAAGCTGTTAAAGATGCCAGGATTGTTTTGGTTTAGCTGTTCCCTGTTCCAGAATCTCAGCAAAAACAAATGTAGCCGATCGGGAGTAGCTCCTCACCGTGTCAAGCGCTTTATCTCTAACGAGGATTTGTATTATGAAAGATGGACAAGAAGTACGCCACGTCTCCACAACAGCACTCATTGCCGGTGTTTGCGGGTTGGCTTTAGTGACTGGAGGTGGCATTGCTTGGTGGACGGCAAGCCGTTCGCCCACGGCAGACACGCAGTCTTCAGCTCCGACAATCGCTCCGGCGCTATCCCCAAGTCCTGCCCAATCCCCTGCTGTAATTATCCCCGTACCTCCTCCAAATGCTGTGCAGGTGCCACAGGCTCAGACGCCGCAGGTTCAGACGCCTCAAGCTCAGAGACCTACCCCTCTGGCGTCTCAGGCTCTGGCGCCCAAGTCGTCACAGCCGAAGCCTTTGCAGCAGGCTGATGCCCAAACAGTCCAAGTGTACTGGGTTAAAGATGCGATCGGCAAATTTGAGGCAGTTCCTACGAAAGTAGCTGTCAAACAAGCTGATAAGCCTGATGCAACTTTACAAGCTGCTTTTAACACTTTGTTGGCTGGGCCGAAGGATGCAACTGTTTCTAGCGAAATACCTAAAGGGACAAAACTCCGGGGTTTGAGTGTCAAGAATGATGAAGTTTATGTCGATTTGTCGCGTGAATTTACTGCGGGGGGAGGCAGCAGTTCAATGACGAGCCGGTTAGGGCAAGTTATCTATACAGCTACGAGTTTAAAACCGAATACTAAGGTTTGGATCTCGGTGGACGGCAAGCCTTTGGAACTTTTGGGTGGCGAAGGTTTGGAGGTGGCTCAACCGAGTACCCGCCAAAGTTTTGACAAAAATTTTCCCCTTAACTAATTTTTGATTCATTAGTTATTAGTCATTAGTTAGGAGTTATTAATTAGGAGTTAGGAGTTATTAGTTATTAGTTATTAGTCTGAATGCGGAAAATAGGGATTGATAGCTGATAATTGATTGCTGATGATATCGTTAACATTTGCATCGGAATAATAATTTTCGGAGTGCAATTCGAGCGTGTCGCTCGCTTCGGATCGCGAAGCCAAACGTCCCGCACGGCGAGCAGGGTAGAATTCCGTAGTTACCGAATTTGATATAACTGATGACTGATAACGTTCGCGAGCGGGGACGCTCGCACTACCGACTGATGACTGCTGACTGATAACGTTCGCGAGCGGGGACGCTCGCACTAATGACTAATGACTAATGACTAATGACTAATGACTAATTTTCAGTGCTTGGCAGTCAGGCTAAATGCCCGAAAGTGGAGGGCTTGCTGTTCGATCCGAGTGGCAAGCCGATCGCACACCATAGTACATAGCTCAAAAATTAACTCGTCTTGCACCTTATAATAGGCTGATGTTCCTTCACTCCGGCGAGTGAGGATACCAGCTTGGAGCATAAGTTTTAGGTGCTTGGAAACATTGGCTTGACTCGTTTGAGTAGCTTCCACCAACTCTTGCACGCATTTTTCTCCGTCGCGAAGCAAGTTCAAAATTCGTAAACGCATTGGCTCGCTCAGAATACTGAAATACTCAGCAACTTGTTGCACAACCTCTTGCGGGACAGGCTGGGATGACTTCATCAAACTCACCGGGGAGAAGTGATCTCGAAATATTAGCATTTATTCTGTCCATAACAATAAAGTAATGCTTCAATCCGGATTAATTCGCATTAAAATTTGACCGTATTCGACAGGTTCGCCATTTTGCACTAAAATTTCCATGACTTGACCGGACACTTCATCAGCATCAATCTCGTTCATCAGCTTCATTGCTTCGATAATACAGACTGTCTGGCTGACTTTGATGCGATCGCCCACATTGACAAAAGGTGGCTCATCGGGAGCAGCAGCGCGATAAAACGTTCCTACCATGGGCGAGATAATTGACACCCATTTGGTATCGACAGGAGCAGAGACGGCAGCAGGAGCTGCGACAGCAGGGGCTGGTGCAGGAGTGGCCGGAGTTGCTCCTGCATTTTGACTAACAGCATCCGGTGGGGCGGCAGTGGGGCTAGAAACAGATCCCAGGGCGATCGTCGGAGCGACACTTGCCGCGGTAGAGAGGGCAGTAACCGTGGCTGGTTCGCTGGCCAGAATGCCTTTGCGTACAGTCAGTTCAAGCTCCCCACTTTTTAATGTCAGTTCCGAAATGCCTGTTTTGTCTAAAACAGTCAGCAGTTCGCAAAGCTGGTTTAAGTCTAATTGCACAGTAGATTCAAGGGTAATTAAGAATTTAAAATTGAGAAATTGGAATCCGGCGAAGCTAGGAAACTTCACCGATTTTGGAGACAAAAGGGGTAGTTTTTAATCTTTGAGCGATGAGCGATGATTTTTTAGCTCTTTAACTAATAACTCACAACTCACAACTAAAAACTAAAAACTCCCTTTTTCTCCGTCGTTTCTATTCTCGGCCGAGGTACTTGTCTTCACGAGTATCAATCCGAATGCGTTCTCCTATCGAAATAAATAGAGGAACCATGATCTGAGCTCCGGTGGAAAGGATGGCCGGTTTACTGCCACCGGTGGCAGTATCTCCTTTGACTCCGGGATCGGTTTGTGTCACTTCCAAGACGACAGAATTGGGTAATTCCACTTCCATGATTTGGTCGTTCCAGCGAAGGATACTGACTTCCATACCTTCATTCAGGTACTTGACACGCTCGCCTATTTCCTTGGCTGTGAGGCGGCTTTCCTCGTAAGTTTCCATATCCATAAAGACAAACTGGTCGCCTTCTTTATAGGTATGCTGCATCGCGCTCTTTTCGAGGTTGGCTTGAGGCAAAGATTCGCCAGCTCGGAATGTGTGTTCCACTACGCTGCCGGTTTGGACGTTTTTTAATTTTGTCCGCACAAAAGCGGAACCCTTTCCGGGCTTGACGTGGAGGAATTCGATAACCCGCCACACGCCGTTATTCCATTCAATTGAAACACCTGGTCGAAAGTCGTTACTGGAGAGCATATAAATTTTTGCGGGCAATCCCGTCGCCATTGGGCACGGGGGAACTATAGTCAGTCGATTTTAGATTTTAGATTTTAGATTTTAGATTCACTCGCAGCTTTGAATCTGGGAGATTGAACCTTGGTCTAAAATTTTGATCTCTCCACGACAGGAGTCTGGGGATTGTATCCGTTTTTGAGCGGGGTCAGCTTAAAGCCGCAGTCTAGCTGACGGCATCAAAAAGCAATTGGCAATTTATTTTACCTTTCAAAGGGAGCAAGTGCTGTACTCCAAGTGAAAAACCTCTGTCTGTTGGACAAGGAGAGGCAACGGATGTAATGGAGAGAAGGCGATCGCGCGCTGTGGGAAGATAATAGAGGCAATAAAAGTTAAAGATATGTTGCATTGGCCTAATTTCTCGATCGATACGTGCAAGCGCTGGGTGAAGACCGGTGCTTTAGCAGTCCTGCTGTTCGCACTCTCCCTAAGTTTCAGTGCAGTTTCCTATGCGAAACGCCCCAGCAGCAGTATGCCTGCGGGGAATCCGATTACGGACGGCCGGGCGCTGCTGCGTTTCGCGCTACCTATTGACAATCAGACTGTGCGTGAGTTGCAAATCAGTCTGGAAGACATTGGCAACCACATCCGTTCTAAACGTTGGGGGCCCATTAGCAGCGATGTCAGTAAGGCTTCGAGGATTCTCAGCATTCGGGAGTCCGACATTTTAGTGAGTATTCCTGAGGCGAAACAGCCGGAAGCTGAGGCGCTAGTTGCACAAGTCAAGGAGGGAATTGCTGAACTGGAAAAGGCTGTTGAGGCTAAAGACAGGGAAAAAGTTATTGACTTGAAGGCGAAAATCCTCGGTTCGGTAGGCGAAATCGAAGAGTTGATGGTGACAAAGTTTCCGTTTGAAGTGCCTGCTAAGTATGCTAATCTGCCTCAACTGAAAGGTCGCGCTACTGTGGCGGTGGAAACGGATAAGGGGACAATTAATGTTGTGGTTGACGGTTACAGTGCGCCTGTGACTGCTGGTAATTTTGTGGATTTGGTCGATCGAGGTTTCTATGATGGTTTACCATTTATTCGATCGGAAGAATCCTACGTTTTGCAAACGGGAGATCCCGAAGGCAAGGAAGTGGGCTTTATTGATCCAGGTACTGGCAAATACCGGAATGTGCCGCTGGAAGTGCTCGTTAGAGAGGACACGGAACCTGTCTATGGGATTACTCTAGAAGATGCGGGACGTTATCGCGACGAGCCTGTTTTGCCTTTTTCTGCTTTTGGTGCTGTGGCGATGGCCCGGGCTGAAGCTGAACCAGACAGCGGTTCTTCTCAGTTTTTCTTTTTCTTGTTTGAACCCGAACTCACGCCCGCTGGTCTGAATTTGTTGGACGGTCGGTATGCTGTTTTTGGTTACATGATTGAAGGAAAAGAGGTTTTGGATAAACTGAGGCAGGGAGATAAGATTATATCTGCTAAGGTGATTAAAGGAAAGGAAAATTTGGTTCAACCTCAAGTTTAATCAGCACACAAACAAACACGGCGAGATAAATCGCTTCAGAGTCAAACAAAGATGGCGAGTTAAATCGCTTCAGAGTCAAACAAAGCCCGCTTCCGCGGGCTGGAAGCAACCATAACAAATAAAGACGGCGATTTAAATCGCTTCTACACTAACAAAGACCGCCTCCGCGGGCTGGAAGAAAGACAAACAAAGACGGCGATTTAAATCGCTTCTACACTA
>NZ_JAEQDE010000099.1:0-38977 GCF_020737865.1 Microcoleus sp. PH2017_35_SFW_U_B | reverse complement strand
CTAACAAAGACCGCCTCCGCGGGCTGGAAGAAAGACAAACAAAGACGGCGATTTAAATCGCTTCTACACTAACAAAGACCGCCTCCGCGGGCTGGAAGAGTTAATCAGATTAGTTGAAATTTAATTAACATCATTCTTTTGATATACTGAGATTCGTTATTCCAACTAGCAATTATAACGCTTTTATGGCAATTTTAGAATTTTTATTGGTAATTGGTTTGGGCGGATTCGCAGGCTTGTTGATTGTCAACAATCTGAATGAAAGCAAGCAAAAACGACAGTTGGATGAGGCTTTTTATCAGTTGTTGGAAAGTCAAAACAGTCAGATGTCGCTGATTCAATTGGCGGCTAGCGCTAGGGTTGAGGCTGAAGTGGCTCAGCAGTATTTAAACCGACAAGTTAAGATTTTTTCGGCGATTTTAGAGGTGGATGATGAAGGGGATACTTTTTATCGGTTTCCGAGGTTGCGCTTGCCGCCGAGTTCTGGTAAGGAATGGTAATGCAGTTGACAGTTGATAGTTGACAGTTGACAGTTGACAGTTGTCAGTGGTTAGTTGTCAGTTTCCTAATAATATTTAGTGGCTTTTAACTAATTTAATGCTGATTAAAGATATCGGAGAACAAGGTCTTTTAAGAATATTACAAAAATTCTGTCCCGCCGAAATTGTGGGTGATGATTGCGCTGTACTTCCGACAAATCCTCACCAATCTCTGGCGGTGACGACGGATATGTTGGTGGATGGAGTGCATTTTAGCGATCGCACCACCAGCCCTTATGACGCAGGATGGCGCGCCGCAGCCGCGAATTTGTCGGATCTGGCTGCGATGGGTGCAAAGCCTCTGGCGGTGACTGTAGCCCTGGCTGTGACGGCGGATACGGCTGTGGAGTGGGTGGAAGAGTTTTATCGGGGGATGACGGCTTGTCTGCAAGAGTATCATACGCCGATCGCCGGTGGGGATGTGGTGCGATCGCCCGTGGTGACAATTTCGATTACTGCTTTGGGACAGGTTGAGGAAAATCGTACCATTCGTCGGTCAAATGCGCGGGAGAATTGGGCGATTGTGGCTACTGGTGTGCACGGGGCTTCTCGCGCGGGATTGGAGTTGTTGTTGAATCCTGAATTTGGGCAAAATCTGGAAAAGGGCGATCGCACTTCTTTAATTCTCGCTCATCAGCGGCCTAAACCGAGGTTGGATGTTTTGCCGATGCTTTGGGAGATATTGGGTTGTGAAGGTGAGATAGAACCCCCCCTCAGTCCCCCCCTTGGTAAGGGGGGGAAGCAAGATTTGAATTCTCCCCCCCTTAGCAAGGTAGGCGTTAATTCTCCCCCCCTTACCAAGGGGGGGCCGGGGGGGGTTAATTCCCCAATTGCGATCACCGGAATGGACAGTAGCGACGGTTTAGCGGATGCAATTATTCAGGTTTGTCGGGCTAGCGGTGTTGGTGCAAAAGTCGATCGCACGAAAATACCAATTCCCCCTAGTTTAAGCGAAATCGTATCCGCTGAAAAGGCTCTGGATTGGGCGTTGTATGGTGGTGAAGATTTTGAGTTGGTGCTGTTTTTGCCGATCGACCGTGCTAAGTTATTGGTGGAACGAATCGGTGATGGTGCTGCGATCGTCGGAATCACTACGGAATGTGCCGATATTTGGTTGAGTGATAGCAGCGGGATTTGTCCTGATTTTAGATTGGAGAGCGATCGGGGATTTCAACACTTCTGAATTATATCTTAGTCCGCGGAGGCGGACATCGTTTGTATAGACGCGGTTTCTAACCGCCGGGTTTCTAATTCGCGATTTCAATATTATATCTTAGTCCGCGGAGGCGGACATCGTTTGTGTAGACGCGGTTTCTAACCGCCGGGTTTCTAACCGCCGGGTTTCTAATTCGCGGTTTCAATCGCCCTGTCTCGCATCGCGCACTTCCTCGGCTTGCTGCAAGATATCATTAACTGGTTGACTTTGGGAATTGGGTAATTGTGCAACAGATTTACGCCCAAACAATCTCAATCTACCATTAATTTTCCATGTCCCATTAAGCAAACCAACAACTCCAGCCACAATTACCACAGCTAGGAGACTCCATAATAAGCTAGCTACAGCAGGATGAAGTACATCCCCTTTTTGAGGTATCCTAAACACTAGCGGTGTCTCAACATAAGCAGAAACAGCAGAAACCACAATCCCTCCAGCCCCCAAGCCAGCACCTAATATTTCAATTTTTCTTTCTAAAGAGCGATCGCATTCTGCTTGTTCAATATCGACAATTCCTCCCACCAACTCCACCGCAATCTTAATCAAATCAGTGCCATGTTTGAAATAGCCTAAATCGCCCTTAATTTGTTCTTGAAAATACGGACAAGTTCTATCAATGAAAAACTTGAACGTTGTCAAATCATCAGTTGGTATCTGCAATTTATCGCTAATTTGCAACAACTTTTCTTGATAGTTGTAAACATGAATATTAATCGTGTTATTAAAATCTTCTAAACATTCCAAAGCTCTTTCATAATTCAAGCTTTCTCGAAGTAACTCTTTTAGTTTGGTTTTTAGATACTTTAACGATTCATCTATATTAATACTTTGCCTCGAATCAACTCCAGTTGACAATTCAATCCGACTTACCTCGGTGATTTTTGCTTCTAGCTTTTCGATTGTTTGCTCAATCTCTAAATATCGTTCCTTAAGTAGATCGTAATTTCTGCGACTATCAATAAAAGCTTTGGTGATTTTATGGCGGTGATAAAACAGTTCAAACAAAGGTTGAACAATCTTCCCTAATTTTCCCTCAATGTCATCATCAACCAGATAAACAAATACCTGTACTTGACTTTTGGGAGAACTATACTCAAACATCGGAGAATCGAATAACTTAGTATCACGGTAAAAAGGTGGACGCACAGACTCTTCTGGGAAAAGATGTTTTAAACATTCATCTGCAACTTTGCGAAAGTCATTGTCACTTGGCTGTTGATAAGTTTTTGATTTGTAAGTAATCAAAATAGTTTGTCCTAGCCAATTTTCATGACTATCAGCAACCAAAAGATTATTAACATTGAATTGTGTTAATGCTGCGACTTCTAAGTCTTTGTTTTCGTCAGTTTCTGGGCTGCCAATTCTCGCTAAGATACCTTCACTATCATCGATGCGACAAAATCTTAAGGAACCATCGATTTGATTTGAATGCTCTAATTTGTTGGGTTTAGTGAGGGGATAACTGAGGTTTGCTTGAGAAAAAACTTTGGTTTTGTCCAGACTGAAATATTGCCAGATACTATTTGCCCAAGTCCAGATTGAGTCAACATCAGTTTTACTTTTGCTGCTGAGTTGGTAGCTGTAGATATAGACTTGGGGATGGTCAATTTTTAGCATCTGGTGCGGGGGGAATTGAGGGTGGTTGAATGCGTTGTTTTAAGTTTGCTTCTAGCTTTTTGATATCAGGATAGTTATTGGTGAGTGTTTCATAGCCCGGTGTGACTTCCGGTTCTGCATCATCAAGATTTTTGCGAGTCAGATTGGCAATCTGCTCTGCTACTTCGGGAAAATTTTGATAGACTTTATTAATAGCTTCTTTAACTGCTTTATCAGTAGCATCAGACTCAGCTATCGGCAAAACAGTCTTGAGTAATTCTTCAATAAATGGCGGAGTCAGAATCTCTGGGGCTTTGGTAATCGCGTTATAGATTTCCGACAAAATCAGGGTTTTCATCATAAGTTTACCTCAAAAATGGATGTACAATGTCAAGTGCTGTAGGAGCGGGTTTTACCAAAAACCAATAATCTCGTAAACCCGCCCCCGCCAAACTTTGATTAATTCTGTTCAGATTGTTCTTGTTGAGCTTCGGTGATAATCGCTGCTACTTCAGCTATCGGCAAGTCAAAGAATAGAGCAATTTGTTCTGTAGCTAATCCCACATTAAACATTCTGAGGATTGCAGCTTTTTCTCGCTGTTTAGCAGCTTGCAATTCAGCTTGTGCTTCAGCTTGTACTTCTTCAAGAATCTCTTGATAAACTCTGGTTTTCTTTAAGTCACTGAGGTTCAACATGGCGGCAATTTCCTCTCTGGATTTTTGGGGTAACTTGTAAAAAATGATGGTTTCTAGCAAGTTTATGAAGCTCTCTCTGACTGCGATATTTGGTATTTCGGTTTCGGCTTGTCTGGCTAAATCTATAGCTAAATCCGAGGCCGTGTTTTCTGGTTCGATTACCAGTTTAAGTAATTTTATCGGTAGAGATGCTGTTTCTGGTTCGGTAAGTTCATTCAGGTAAATGCGGGTAATTTTTGGGAGTGCCAGCATTTCCTGAAAGTGGATGTCACTTTCTCTTTCTGTTTGCCGATTTGGGTAAATGACTACCAATTGCCAAGGGTGCGGCGGTTGGTACTGTTTGAGATAGATGAATAGTTCGGCAAATAGACGATAGTACAGATTTGGGTCTGGTTGAAATTGGACTTCCACAATGTAGAATGGTAGTTGAGAATCTGCGACAATTGGCAGAAACAAACCATCTAGGCGAAAGGCTAATTGTTTGACTTCTTGGGATGTGAATTGGTATTGGTTTGTAGCATCGGCAGGTATACCCAGCAGGGCAAAGAAAATAAACGGAAATTCTTGGAAGATGCTGTAAAATAGGCTGTCGGTTTTCATCGATCGAATTTAATCTTTCTTTGAATTATACCCTATTCATTCACGATCGTATCATAATCCCAAGTGCTGTAGGGGCGGGTTCGCCGAAATATTTGACACCCATCGATGGATTATAAAAACCCGCCCCCACCCCACCGAAATATTTAGATCGCAATTCTATTGTACAAATAGATTGTGCGTTATATCATAGCCGGGGCGGGTTTATGAAATCTTTGGTTTTTATCGGAGATTGTTGGTGAACCCGCCCCTACAATATTTGCACATTCACATTATAAACCTATAGCACAAAATGCTCCCCAATGATAAACATCGCCGTAGGGTTTTACAGCCGGTTTATAACGTCCCAGATATTCTGTAACATCTTCTTTTTGCTCTCCATCGAAACTCTCCGAACCTTCCACCCATTCTAGCAAATCAGAAGCAGTAGCAGACTTAAACCAGCGCTGGGTATCGTGGAGGGCTTGACCAATGCTAACTCCAGGTTTTAGTACCTCATAGAATTTTACCATCATCAAGGCAGTCGAGAGGTCATTGACTGCCCAAAGACTGGCCAAAGTTCCCATTGCTCCCGCGTAGAGAAATCCCGTCGGTAATCCAATATAATCGGAGCGATTCTGCGTATCGATTAGCGCGGTTTCGCAGGCGGAAAGCACCACTAGGCGGCACTGTTTGAATCGCAGCCCGAAAATTTCACGCAAAGTCAGGCATTTGTCAATATCCGCTGTTTTGCCTTCGCGCCATTCCACATAACGCTCAGATGCCCCTAAATCTTCGATGATACCCCCTGACAAAATCAAAAACGACTTCAACGGCTCATCAGCATTAAACGAGCCGTGACACGAGAAATGCGCGCAATGAGCATTTTGTAACTGCTCTAAATACTGTTCCAAAAGATTAGTTTTACTCGCTTGTGAGCCCGGCAGAATTTGACTGATGGCGAATTTGGGGGCGATGCTGGCGACTTCCAAATCGGTGTAGGGAAGATCCGAGGTGGGGTTTTGCAGGGCGAGGAGTTGGTCAAAATTTGGGTGGATTGTAATCTGTTGCAGGAGTTGGCAACTGGGGCTGTATTGAATCCCTTGGGTGAATCTATCTAACAAGAATTCGTCGTGGGTTAGGGGTAGGGCGTGGAGGGGGAACAGGTGCAGCAACCAGTGGGGAATTAGGATTAAGCGCGTACTTTCTGAGGGCAGAATTGTGGTGATTTGGAGGATTTCGGCAAGACGCTGGAGATAGTCGGAGAGTTTCTTTTGCCAGTCGATTTTGCTTTTTTTGTAGTCGGCGCGGTAGTCAACAACTAAGTAGATTAATTCAGCGAGTTGAGGATTGCGATGCACTGTCAGCACGTCGGGGTAAGTGAGGACAAAGGTGATGATTTCTTCGTTAGTGATGTACCACTCAATTAGGGCGGTGTCTGGGGTGAGGAGTTGGGTAATTTCGGTGAAAGTAATGGGTTTTAGGAGTTGGGGGGTTTCCTGTTTTTGGGCGATGACTTCGGCAAGGTTGCGGGCTTTGTTGGCTTCGGCATATAAGAGTGCTTCTTGGTTGCTTTGGCGATCGAGGCATACTTGCACCATGCTCATGTAGAGTTTATCCCACTCCAAGTCGTGTTTTTGTTTGGTTTCATCTCCCGATTCTAACTCTCGTAATTTGGAGGCTCCGGTTATGGCATTTTTAAAGGTATCGTAGGCACTTTGGAGAGTTGCTGCTTTTTGGTTTTTGTCTGCTGGTTTTTCTCGGTTGATGTAGTCTAGTTTTTTCAGATAAGTCAAGCCCAGGTTATTTAAGGTTAATACGTTATTGAACGGGAAATTCTCAAGGGTACGAACAGTTAAAGCAGCCTCATAAAATGCGATCGCCCGTTCCAGATTTTCCGCCCGCGAATCGTTGATTCTGTTTCTGTAGGCAGCAGCTAGGTTATTTTGAGTCATTGCCCATTTTTCAGGGAAATCCTCAAGGGTACGAACTGTTAAAGCAGCCTCATAAAACTCGATCGCCCGTTCCAGATTTTCGGCACGCGAACCGTTTATCCTGTCACCGTAGGCAATAGCTAGGTTATTTTGAGTCATTGCCCATTTGTCAGGGAAATTCTCAAGGGTACGAACAGTTAAAGCAGCCTCATAAAAGTTAAAGCAGCCTCATAAAACTCGATCGCCCGTTCCAGATTTTCGGCACGCGAACCGTTTATCCTGTTTCTGTAGGCAATCGCTAGGTTATTTTGAGTTTCAGCAAACTTTTCGCTTCCCGGCTGCCAATTGTTTAAAACTATTTGATAACCAGTAATAGCAATTTCAATATTATTTGCTCTACTGCCAAGGGGAAAGTTTTTAATATGAATACTCAAATTTTCAATGTCGGCGACAATTGAGCTAATTGCTTCTGGATGTTCGGCAATTAAAATCTGGGCTACTTGCTGTAAAGTCTCGGAAAAACCAGCATTGAGGAGATGTTGCCGTTGATCGAGTATGGGGTAAATTACTTTAATATCGCTATTACTATCTTGTTCTGCTTGCAATAATTCTAGGATAAAGTTGGCATACTCTTGGGAATTTTCACCTTCAGAGTTGACTCGATCGCGGTTTTCTTCCATTGTGGGGAGTTGTGAATAACACCGGATTTTATTTTATCATACTTGGGGTTGGTTTGATGGGTGGCGAGAAACCGGGTTTTTGCGAAGATATTGGATGCGAGGCGAAGATATCGGAAAAAACCCGGTTTCTGAGATTGTGGGTGGTGGCGAGAAACCGGGTTTTTGCGAGGATATTCGATGCGAGGCGAAGATATCGGAAAAAACCCGGTTTCTGAGATTGTGCGTGGTGGCGAGAAACCGGGTTTTTGCGAGGATATTCGATGCGAGGTGAAGATATCGGAAAAAACCCGGTTTCTGAGATTGTGGGTGGTGGCGAGAAACCGGGTTTTTGCGAGGATATTCGATGCGAGGTGAAGATATCGGAAAAAACCCGGTTTCTGAGATTGTTAAAGCAGCCTCACATTAGGCATTAGCCAGCTTCTTTTTAATCATTGCCCAATATTCAGGGAAATCCTCACGGGTATATACTGTTAATGCTGCTTGATAAAACGATCGCGCCTTTTCGAGATTTTCATCCCGCGAACCGTTGATTCTGTCATTATGGGCATTACCTAGGTTATATTGAATCATTGCCCAATCTTCAGGAAAGTGTTCAGGGGTACGAACAGTTAAAGCAGCCTCAAAAAATGCGATCGCGCGATCCAGATTTTCCGCCCGCGAACCGTTGATTCTGTTAGCGTAAGCAGCAGCTAGGTTATTTTGAGCCATTGCCCAATCTTCCGGGAAAGCCTCAAGGGTGTAGACTGTTAAAGCAGCGCCATAAAGGGCGATCGCCATTTCCACATTTTCGGCCCGCGAATCCTTGATTCTGGTAATATAGGCAGCAGCTAAGTTGTTTTGAGTTTGAGCAAACTTGTCGCTTCCCGGTTGCCGATTATTTAAAACAAGTTGATAAGCGGCAATGGCAATTTCAATATTATTCGCTCTATTCCCACCCGAAAAATTACTAATATTAATGGTCAAGTCTTCAACGAGGCTGACAATTGACTCAATAGTTTGGGCATTTTCGCCACCAATTAACCTCTGCAATACTTGCTCTAAAATGTCAGAAAAACGAGCATTGAGGAGATGTTTTCGTTCGGCTAGCATCGGGTAAATTACTGCTGGATTGCTATTGCTACCATCTTCTGCTTGCAATAACTCTAAAATAAAGTTTGCATACTCTTGGGCATTTTCACCTACGGAGTTATCGCCATCGTTGATATCGATTAATTGTGATAACTGGCCGATCAGATTTCGCAGGAAATCAGCGCCGTTTTGTCCTCCTTGCTGTGCCATTTTTTCGGCTACCAACTCGCAAGTTTCCAGAAATTCGACATCCAACAATTCTGAGTTATCTTGTAATATCTGGGGTTCCGATCCGTTGGGACAATTCAGCAGGGTGTGAATTAGTTCTAGGTAGGCTTGGGCGCGGTTTTCTTCCATTGTTGGGGAGTTGTGAATAATGTCGAGATTCATTTTATCATGGTTGGGGGTTTTGGGGGTTGTTGCAAAGATAAGACGGCGGTTGGAAACCGCGTCTACACAAACGATGTCCGCCTCCGCGGACTGAAGAAGATAACGTAATTTCACCGCCTTTTCTTCAACCCGCGGAGGCGGGTTTTGTCTGTGTAGACGCGGTTTCCAACCGCCGGGTTTCCAACCGCCGGGTTTCCAACCGCCGGGTTTCCAACCGCCGGGTTTCCAACCGCCGGGTTTCCAACCGCCTTGAATTGTCGGTGGGTGGCCAGAAACCGGGTTTTTGCGAGGATATTTGATGGGAGGCGAAGATATCGATAAAAACCAAATTACGGCGGTTGGAAACCGCGTCTACACAAACGATGTCCGCCTCCGCGGACTGAAGATAGGACGTAGTTTCACCGCCTTTTATTCAACCCGCGGAGGCGGGTTTTGTCTGTGTAGACGCGGTTTCCAACCGCCGGGTTTCCAACCGCCGGGTTTCCAACCGCCCGGTTTTCAACCACCCAATATTCCACCGCCCAGTTTTCTAATTCCTGCACAATGCTACCTTGGGCATTAATCTATCTAAAATTTGTCCGATCGCAATTACAGTCCAATCAATATCAGCTTCCGTGGTTTCGCGTCCCAGTGTCAAGCGAATTCCACCAACCGCACCGCTTTCGTCATATCCCATTGCCAATAATATCGGACTAGGCGTGAGTTTACCACTGCTACAAGCCGCACCGGAACTAATGCCAATTCCGGCTAAATTTAGCTGTCTCACGAGAGTTTTGCCTGTGATTCTCTCTGTGTCTCTCTTTTGGTAAGGGCGACAGGATGGGGAGACAATGCAAAAACTGGTGTGGTGCGGCAGTCGGTAATATCGATCGCCCGTCGGGACTAAACTGGGTATGTCAGCTAATTTGTCAAAAAGTCGATCGCGCAATCCAATCAACCTCGGCGTTTCCACATCCATTTCCTGCACAGCCAACTCCGCCGCCACTCCAAAACCGACGATAGCGGGCAGTGCTTGCGTCCCTGAACGCAGTTTCAACTCTTGTCCTCCCCCGCCGAACATTGGCACCAATTCTAGTCCTGGACGCACGTACAGCGCCCCTGCACCTTGCGGCCCGTAAAGTTTGTGACTGGAAAGCGAAAGCAAGTCTACGGGCAGTTTTTGCACGTCAATCGGCAATTTACCGGCAACTTGAACTGCATCGGTATGGAACAGGATATTGCGATCGCGCGCAATTTGCGATAATGCTTCTATGGGTTGCAGTGTACCAACTTCGCTTTGTCCGTAGATGATGGAAATTAGCACTGTGTGCGATCGCAGTGATTCTTGCAAATCCAAAGGATGAATTCGCCCATGTTTATCGACTGGTAATCGAGTTACTTCCCATCCCAATTCTTCGAGTTGTCGCACTGGTTCTGATACTGCGGAATGCTCAACACTGGAAATAATGATATGCTGCGGTTTTGTATAAAGACGCGCAACTCCCATAATTGCTAAATTATCCGCTTCAGTGCCGCCCGAAGTAAAAATCATCGATTCCGGTAGCGCGTTAATCAGCCCAGCAACCTGCATTCTGGCTAATTCTAAAGCAGTCGCCGCCCTTTGTCCCCACTCGTGCAAACTAGAAGGATTTCCCCAGTATTGAGTCAGAGCTTTTTGCATAGCATCAATTGCTTCTGGGCGTGTCGGCGTTGTAGCGCTATAGTCGAGGTAAATTTGCATTGCTTTAATTAAATGACGAACTAATAATGAATGATTGACTACCTAATGAATAAAGCACTTATCCTAAAGGCATAAATGATTATTGACTCATGACTCATAATTCTTAAATTATGACTGATAACAATTGCTAACTCCCAACTGCTAACTCCCAACTGTCAACTCCCCGCTGTCAACTGTCAACTCCCCACTGTCAACTGTCAACTATCAACTGTCAACTGTCTAATGACTCCCAGGTTTGCAGACATTGTAGTCTTCATGGGACAAGACTTTTTGGGGAATTAAGAAAGTGCCGCAATCTTCACAAAGCATTCTGTAGTTGCGGGTTACAGGAATACTCACAATCCAGCGGTTGTGACGCAGGCGTTTGCCGCCGAAATCTCTGTAATTCTTATTTTCCCCCAAAGCTGCTATAATAGCGCGAGCTTTAGTAACTACATGGTCGGGTAGACCTCTGAGATCGATCGCATCTCTAGCAAATGATGCTTCCCTCTCTTGTTTTTGGGTCTGTTTTTCGGCCAGCAGTTCAACTGATTGCTGTTGCGCTATCAACTCTTGCGTGCACCGATGGCACGCTTTACCATATCCCCTGTGACCACAATCAAAAATTGTTTTTCTTTTAGCCATAAAGCATCAGTATCGGGTTTGACCCACGCCCCTGAATGCTGCTACCCTACCAGTGATGCTTCCGGCATCGAGGCAGTTCTACAAGACGCAAAATCTATTCCCTGTCATAAATTTAATAGTTTTAACTTTCCTCGATCCAATATCTTTCCACTCTGAATAGACTGATGACCTCAATAAAATTTTAAATTTTGTGAATGTACTTTATTATAATTTACCAGGTTTGTGTTGTGTTGGATTGCTGGCGATCGCCCTGACGGCTTGCGGACAAGCAAAGCAGGACGTGCAGAATTTACCTCCCACTCTCGCTCCGCTGCCTCAAGACCCCTTGTTGCAAGTATACTTCAATCAGTCCCTCACTTCGAGTTACACAGAGCCCTACCGCGCACAAACTAGGGCTGGAGATGATTTAGAAAAGTTAATCGCCGAGGCAGTAGCAAGTGCTGAATCGACCGTAGATATAGCGGTTCAGGAGTTTCGCTTACCCGGTATTGCACGAAGGTTGGCCGATCGCGCGCGCGCTGGAATTAAAGTCAGATTAATTGTCGAACATCTGTACAATCGCCCTTGGAGCGATTATACAGCCCAGGAGTTGGCAAAGTTACCAGAACGAGAGCGCGATCGCTACAGCGAATTTCTGCAACTAGCCGATACCAATAAAGACGGTAAATTTAGTGCCGAGGAAATCAAGCAAAATGATGCTTTGGTAATTCTCAAAGATGCGGGGATTCCTGTAATTGACGATACTGCTGACGGCAGCAAAGGCAGCGGTTTGATGCACCACAAATTTGCAGTAATTGACGGCAAAACAGTCATCGTAACTTCGGCGAATTTTACCACCAGCGATATCCACGGCGATTTCAAGACAGCAGCAAGTCGCGACAATGCCAACAATCTGCTAAAAATTGCCAGCCCTAAATTAGCGCAAATATTTACTCAAGAATTTAACATCATGTGGGGCGACGGGCCCGGTGGTAAACCGGATAGCAAGTTTGGCATCAAAAAGCCGTTTCGTCAAGTGCAAAAAGTGAGAGTTGGTAATGCAACTGTTGCGGTGCAATTTTCACCAACAAGTGCGACTTTGCCTTGGGAACAAAGCGTTAACAGTTTGATAAATCGCACTTTAGCAAAGGCAAAAAAATCTGTTAATTTGGCACTCTTTGTATTTTCGGCGCAGCGGTTGTCAAATACTCTGGAACTTGAATCTAGGCGCGGTGTAGCGGTGCGAGCTTTGATTGACCCAAATTTCATTTATCGCCCTTACAGCGAAGGTTTAGACATGATGGGGGCGACTTTCATGCAGGATTGCGGCGGCTTAGAAGCGGACAATCGCCCGTGGAAAAAGCCGCTGACTACAGTGGGAGTGCCGCTGTTACCAATGGGCGATCGCCTGCACCACAAATTCGGCGTTATCGACGGAAATACCGTGCTGACAGGCTCTCACAACTGGAGTGAGGCTGCAAATCACGGGAATGATGAGACGTTATTGGCGATCGACAGCCCGACGGTTGGGGCCCATTTTGAGCGGGAGTTCGATCGGCTTTACAAAGGTGCAATCTTGGGAATTCCCGCCCGAATCAAACAGAAAATTGACGCTAAGCAAAAAGAGTGTAAATCAGTCCAAGCAACATCAAAACCTGCGAATCCTCAACCGCAAAGTGGTGGTAAAAACTTAATTAATTTGAATAGCGCGACTCAAGAAGAACTAGAAACTTTGCCAGGGGTTGGCCAGAAGTTAGCCGAGAAAATTATTGCAGCGCGGGAAAAGCAGCCTTTTGAGTCTTGGGAGGATGTCGAAAGATTGCCAGGAGTAGGAAACAAGGCTATAGACAAATGGCGCGATCGAGTAACATTTTAAAGTAGGGTGCGTCAGCTATGGTGATTTAATTAATTAATCATCTAGCAACTACAAACCTGCACCATGAATACTTCATTCATTGGTGGAGAGACTAACCAGGAAGGACTAAAGTCCTCACTACAAACCTATTTTATCGATCTTGACAACAGTTAAGCTTTCTAGTTAAACTTACATTCAAATAAAATGCACTTTTTTCATATTGGAGGTATAAAGAGATGAAACGCGCCAGATATTTTACGGGGAAGCGACCAATCAAATTCCTAGCTTTTTTGATTGGTGCAATTTTAGTCACACTAGCAGCTTTCACAGTCAGCGCCCAGCAGACTAGCGAAGCACAATTTCGGGTAAAGAACGAAAACAGTTTTAATATTAACATGATTCAATTCAAGCGCGTTGAATATGTAGGTCAGTGTCCCGGAAGTGGCATCTCCCCTGATTCGCAAAGCGCTCGATTTGTTTCCAGCAAGACTCCCCCCGGCCCTAACAGAAGAGTGCTGATTAAAAATGTGACCGATGGCATGGAAACTGACCCCTATCCTTACACAGATAGAAGTTATGACAAAGGTGAGTTTTCCGAAAGTTTTGGATTTAAGTTAGCAAACAGTCACAAAACAAGAACTTTTTCGGTGTTAGAGGGCGAAAATAAATTTGCCTATGAAATCAAAGAAAATAACCAAGTTATAGAACAGGGTGCGCTTACCGCTCAAGTTTCTGTACAAAATTTAGGTACTTTTCCACGTCAGCAAGTTTGTGAGAACAAAGTCACTTCACAATGTCAGGATGATGCTGATTGTCGCGAGAGGAGGCGCAAAGGAAAAAGTTGCAGAATAGAGTGTGTTACTGTTCAAGAGTGTCGCTGTCCGTAATTTTAGGTATGTTGTTGCGCTTCAGCGCTCTTGGTATGGTGGATACGGTATCAGACACAACTGTTCGCGATTCTGTGATGCTCTCTTCGTCAAGGATATGCGGTTTGTTTATCACCACAGACTCAGGAGAGCCACGCTCTTAATATTAAGAGCGCTGAAGCGCAACAACATACCTTTATTTGATCTGACAGTTGCTTCAAGTAACAGGGTGAAAGTAAAATGCCGCAGCTAACACAATATATGTTGCTAAAAGTAGCACTCCTTCCAGCCAATTCGATCGCCCGTCAAGACTAATTAGATTAGCGATTGTCACCGCAATGGCAACTGCAACCACTTCAAACGGATTAAAGTTTAAATCCATCGGCTGATGAATCACGATACCGATAATCACCAACACCGGCGCTACCAGCAAAGCAACTAGCAAACTCGAACCCATCGCCACGGAAACTGACAAATCCATATTATTTTTCATCGCCACTCCCACCGCCGTTACGTATTCCGCCGCACCGCCCACAATCGGCAACAAAATTACACCTGTAAACAGTGGTGTTAATCCCAATCCTTTGGTAGTTTCTTCGACAACGCCCACAAAAATTTCTGATTCAAAAGCAACTGCAACTGTTGAGGCGACTAGCACTCCTATCCACAGCCACAAATTCGGTTTGTGTGCAGTTGATTCATCGGTATTTTCAGAATCTTCTAACTCTAGTATGCCGACTTCGTAAAGATAGCTGTGAGTTTTTAAGGAAAATAGCAGCGTTAGTGCGTAAACTGCAATTAGGACGATCGCAGTTATCAACGAAAGATTCTGAATGGCTGCGGGTTCCACTCCATTCGACGTGTAAATTACCATCGTCGGCAGCAGAATCGCAATCACTGCTAGAGTCATGGTGGAACCGTTCACCCGGGCGATAATTGGCTTAAATTCTTGTTCTTTGTAGCGGATTCCCCCTAGCAGCATGGAAAGTCCCATAACTAAGAGCAAGTTGCTGATAATGGTGCCGGTGATGCTGGCTTTCACGATGTCAATCAAGCCGGCTTTCAGGGCTACTATGGCAATAATTAATTCCGTAGCATTCCCGAAGACTGCATTTAATAAGCCGCCGATGGAGGGCCCTGTGACGATCGCCACTTCTTCTGTTGCTGTGCTCAACCAAATCGCCAGAGGTATAATGCCTAGGGCGGATGTGATGAAAACTACCAGGGAACCCCAGTGCAAATATTCGGCTGCGATGGAAATGGGGATGAAAATTAACAGGGCT
Source organism: Microcoleus sp. PH2017_35_SFW_U_B (assembly GCF_020737865.1). Taxonomy (NCBI): domain Bacteria; kingdom Bacillati; phylum Cyanobacteriota; class Cyanophyceae; order Oscillatoriales; family Microcoleaceae; genus Microcoleus; species Microcoleus sp. PH2017_35_SFW_U_B. The sequence goes on along the minus strand of NZ_JAEQDE010000099.1, from coordinate 23,955 downwards.
ATGGAAAGAATTTTTTTGATTGACATAGGGACTCGGATGTGTATTGAAGGTGAGTTCGAGTTGCCAGGGCGATCGCCAAATTGATTTTATATCAATATGCTTGGGATAAGAAGATCGGGCGCTTTCAACCGCCGTGTTATCGGAGAAACAGTGCACCATCATTCCGAATGCTTAAAGATCTTTTATCCAAACCTAAATCATTTGTCTCGTCTAATCTTACTTCTACTGTGCCTTCACCAACGGGTTTTAAACTCGCTTTCAATAATGCGCCGTCTTGTCGCCTAAATACAATGGATGCAGGTAGTGTCAATGCTTGCAGCGCGACTGTTGAATTTTCGGCTAAGCTGCGGCGGTTAGTTTGTCCAACTACTTGATAAAATAGTCGATCGCTGGTTTTATTCGTTAATCTCACATTAGCTTTGCCATTAACGGGAACCATCTTGCCGTCGGGAACTCTTTCTGGTTCGTTAGCTTGGGCAATTTCCCTCGCAAAACTCGCATTGTGACCCAAAGGTAAAAAGCTGTTGCCTGCTAGGGCCAAGGTGACTGCCAGCAGGCTTGCTAGACTGGTTTTGTCGATCGCTAGTTTGCACATTTTTTTGATTGACTTTTGATCTAAAAATTCTAACAAGCAATTTTACCTGATGCTGCTCTCTTCTGGCAAGTCGCCTCAGAAGTCAATCCGAGCTTTTCATAGCTGACGCCTTGATTGTGAAGATGGAAACTGAATATAATAGAAATTTATCGAGCTACCAAAAAATATATTTCTCATTGTGTAGTGCCAGTTAGTGAATTAAATTAAGTTAATGCTTAACCAGAATTGACGTTTGAATAGTATCGTTTTTATGATACCGATTCTGATATATAAATCCGTTTTTATAAAAATGAGGTACGTTGTTGGGCTTCAGCCCTTCTTAGATTTATAACAAGTAGGTACGTTGTTGGGCTTGGGCCCTTCTTAGATTTATTACATAGCAAGTTATGCTGCTAAAAACTGCATTTACGAATTATCTCTCATCTTTTTGAGAAAAGCTATATAGCCTTTCTCAAAAAGATGAGGTATGACTGACAGCTCCTACAACCACTTAATAAACTAAGAGGGCCCAAGCCCAACAACGTACCTAATCTATATAAGAAAAGCTATAATACAAATAATATGGCAGAAGGAAGAATGAAAAAGGCAGAATGAAAAAGGCAGATGGCACCTTAAAAAAGGTACGTTGTTGGGAAAAGAGCGCTCTTTTCCCAACAACGTACCCAAAAAATCCTTTATTGTGACACTGGCATCCTGGACTCAAAAAGGAAGAATGAAAAAGGAAAAATGAAGATTTGCCCCTCTCTCCCCCTCTCCCTTGCCGTCGCAGCTATTCAACCCAACGCACGCGCACAAAATGAGCTTCCCGTCCCCAGAAGTCCTGACTGACAGAAATATCAACAATACTCAAATTAAACGGAATAGCAGTTGTGACGTAGCGCTGAGCCAGAGCTCCCACATCGGGAGCTAACTGAGCTGCTGTCGCCGCCGCCGCACCCAAACCCAAAAGTTGCAGAATGGGCCCCTTCGGTAGAGCTAAATTGATGCCGACAGCAAGTCCAGCAGTCAGTAGCATTGCCACCGACAAGTTGGTGCCACAGCGGGGATGTACGGCTAAATCCCACTCTCCGCTGGCAATCCGCTGCAAAGCTAATTGCACTGCATGACGCAACTGTGCAATGTTAACGCGGCCGTACAGATAAAATCCTTGGTCAGTGGACATTCCGCCCAATAACTGATTATCTGCTCTTGCTGTCGGCGTACCGCCAGATTGGCTGAGTACCCACACCGTAGCGTGTTCCAAAGCATGAACTTGGCGCAAAGTCAAGATTTCCTTCAAACCCGGAACAAAATCTAGCTGTCTTAATAAGTCAGCATCTTGAGTCTGCTGCGGGGCAAAGTCAAAAGGAATTTGGCTGGCGTGCCCAGAACTAGAAGCAGCATTTGTCGTCATGTCAAAAGGCCTCCACTAATGTCCGATCGCAAATTTTAGCAGCGAGATTTACGGCTGAACGCGCTTGCCTGCCCGAAACTCTCCAGAAAAGCGTCTACCTTTAGCATCTGTAATTACGCCTCTACCGTGAGGCAATCCCTTACGAAATTCGCCTTCGTAGCGAACGCCGTTGGGGAAACTGCAACTACCTTTACCGTCTAGCTTTTCGTTGAAAAACTGACCGTCGCAGCGAGTGCCGTCCGATCGAGTAAACACTCCGCGACCAAATGGGTTTCCTGCGAAAAATTGTCCGGCGTAGCGATCGCCCGTGGCAAAGATAAATTGCCCTTGACCGTGTGGCTGACTGCTTGGAGCGCTGCCACCTACTTGTTGAACAATTTCAAATGTTCCTCTGTAGCGATCGCCCGTGGCAAAAATAGCTTCTCCCCTAACGATCAGACCGTTGCGGAACTCTCCTACCATGCGGTCATCGTTGGCGAACAGGAATGTGCCTTGACCGTTGGGCACGCCGTTACGAAACTGTCCTTCATAGCGATCGCCCTTGGAGTATACGTATATTCCTTGTCCCTGAGGTCTGCCGTTGACGAAAGTTCCTTCATAATTGTCGCCATTTTCGTAGTTGCACTTGACTCTACCGTTCGGGGGAGAGCCTTCGCAAACCGGAGGGCGCTTTTGTTCTGCTGCTGGCGCCGCCAATGACGATTTAGTATTGGCTAGCAGTGAGAGGCATCCTACCCCCGTGCCAACCAACATGAATATTCCGAGTTGTTTAATTGAGCGAAGCATGACGGTTCTCAATTTTTTTTCTAAGGATTGAGCTAAATTTTGCATTAAATTGGGTTCTGGGCAACTCGGGGAGATTTTTCTCCCACAATTTTAGAAACCTCTACACCGTTTTCTTCTAGAACCACAATCGGATCGGCTCCTGATTTGAAATCAACCCGTTTGATTAGCACCTGCCCGCTGGCAATCCGCTGTCCTACTTTGATATATCGACTTGTTGGCTCGTTAGGTGCTTTCACAATTACCAGTATGTCATTACCAACTCTGACTACGCCACTAACTTCAACTCCTTTGGCATTGTCTGTCGAAGGCGGTGGCGGTGGTGGTGCGGGGGGTGGTGGTGGATTCGGGTCTTGCCACGAGGGCGGCGGTGTTAATTCCGGCAGCTTGGGCAGACCGGGCAATTCTCTGGTGGCGATATTGGGAATGTTGGGAGGGCGGGGCGGGCCGGGCGGGCGGGCGGCGATCGCTGGCGGGCGTCCCGGTGTTGCTCCTGGCCGTCCCGGTGTCTGGGCCGGTCGTCGCGTCCCTTGGGGGCCTGCCGTCGTGCCTCTTGGGAAGCCCGGTATAGAGGGAACTCCCGGTATTGATGATGCCGGAGCTCCTGCTATATCTGGGGAACCTGCTGGTCTGGCTCCGGGGCGTCCTGGTCTGGTACCGGTACCGCCGGTGCTGCCTGTTGGGAAGCCCGGTATAGAAGGCACTCCCGGTATTGATGCCGGATTTCCCGCAACGTTTGGGGCACCTGCCGGTCTGGATCCGGGGCGTCCGGTGCCGCCGGTTGAGCCTGCTGGAATGCCCGGTATTGACGGCGGATTTCCTGCGACGTTTGGGGAGCCTGCTGGTCTCGCTCCGGGGCGTCCGGGAGCTGCTTGGGGACGCGCTGAAATTGGCGGCCGCCATTGGGGTACGGGGGTTAGCGGCAGGTTGGGAAGACTTGACACCTGTGCGGGGCTTTGAGCTTTGGGAAGTTCGGCAACTGTGCCGCCGCCCGGTGCCCTTTTCGATCCCGGTACTGGCGTCCACCGAGGTGGGTTTCTCTCGTCTGGCAGCTTGGGCAGACTTGGAACTTGTCTGACTGGGAGGTTGGGGAGTTCGTTGCCCGCTGTCCCGCCACCGTCTGTTTTGAGTGGTTGAGGGGGAAGGACTGAGAATGGGTCATTTGCTTGGCCGGGGACAGATGTCTGTGGAATTGCCCTTGGGGCTGTCTTTTTGCCATCAATGTCTGCTTGAGCTTGTCTGGCGCGATCGTCAGGGTTTGTCGATCGGATCAAGCCGGGGGGCTGGGCCGCTACTACTGGAGAGGGGAATGTCTGAGCTCCTGGTGTGGGACTTGCCACACCCCCGGTCGTTCCGGGAGCGTTGGCTGCTGGTGCCCCTGGTGTTGCACCCGGACTGATACTAGGACTAGGAGTGGGACTGGCTGTGTCGCCACCCCCGTCGCCGCCGCATCCCCCGATCGAGAAAGCCAGCATTCCTATAGTTGCAAAATATAAAAGTTTACGCATTACCGATCGTCCCCAAACGCCTGACTTTTAAGTGATCCAAATGGCAATTGCAGTTGCTGCCATTTGCCGCTTTTCAGTTTACCTGGTTTGATGGTATGCGATCGCTTTTAAATTGCCAAGTTTTCCGGACGATTTGATATTGAGGTGGGCCCTGGGTTTTCAAGAGCAGGTTAGGATATCAATGGTGGTGGTTCTTGCACATATTTAACTAATTAGGGCATGGTTATGGTGGCAAAAGTGATTTTGAAACGGATTTGGCGATCGGGCATTGTTTCTGTGGCTATTTTGGTAGGTCTGGGATCGGTGGGAAGCGGCAATGTGAATGCTCATTCACATCAGCCAGAAACAAAGGTGATGGCATTGGTGCCACTTGTGAGTTCCCAGCAGCACGCGCGGCGGAGCTATCCCGAAGGGAATCGCACTTTAACAGCAGCCTCGGAAGCCAGAAGTGGCAATGTGTATTCTCAGTTTCGCAGGGGCACCCCAAATCCTGGTGCCCAACCGCCAGCCAATCAACCAGCCTCTGGTGGGAATCAAAAGGTATTTCAAGCGAAAATCAAGCGCCGCGCGGGTGGGACACCTGTGATTGATGTGGTATTTAACGGTAACAAGACTTTTGAAATGATTGTCGATACCGGGGCGAGCGGCACTTTAATTACTCAGCGGATGGCTACTGCACTGGGAGTGAGGCAAGTGGGCACTGGGAGAGCGGGGATCGCTGACGGTAGCATTGTCGAGTTCCCCATTGGTTTGGTGCGATCGATTCGGGTTGGGGGTGCTGCCATCCAAAATGTCGAAGTGGCGATCGCCAAACAAATGGAAATTGGTCTCCTCGGTCACGATTTCTTTGGCAATTACGATGTGAAAATCAAAAAAGATGTTGTAGAGTTTTATGTCCGCTGAAACTGAGACAATTCAGAAACCAATTTTTATTTGCATACTGTTAAAGTTATTCGCAGCCCGGTCAAGGCTGTTTAATTTATTTTTTGAGCCACTAGCAAAATACGACCAAGTGTGGTATTGTTTTGAGTGTTTCCAGAGCAGTTTACCGTTGAACAATCCGGGAAAATCCGGCTGTCAAAGCACGGCCACTGTTGGCGCTATCGAGTAACAGTATCCAACGGTGGATTCAGAGTTCAAGTCAAGGCAATCAATTAGACAATTTGCCGATCGGGTGGAAATTAGTTTCCAAAATGCTGTGGCTGGGGGAATTATTGTTCGTGTTGTTGGGCCGCTGTACAAAATATATGAGCGGAAGATGTTCCGCAAAATCGGCAATAATGACGATCGAGAAATTAATTATTGTAAATAGGGTATTGGCATGGCACAAACGTCTGTATCTCCTGTAGTGCTGATTATTCTAGATGGCTGGGGTTATCGTGAAGAAAAAGACGGAAATGCGATCGCCTTAGCGAAAACACCCGTGATGGACAGTCTCTGGGCAGCTTATCCCAGAACTCTGATTAACACATCAGGTCGGGCGGTAGGGCTTCCAGACGGGCAAATGGGCAACTCGGAAGTCGGTCACTTAAATCTCGGCGCCGGCCGCGTGGTTCCTCAAGAGTTAGTGCGAATCTCGGATGCTGTCGAAGATGGTTCTTTGCTCGACAACCGGGCGCTGGTTAAACTTTGCGAGGAAGTGCGCCGTCGGGGCGGCAAGTTACACCTGACCGGTCTTTGTTCCGAGGGTGGGGTACACTCGCACCTGAGTCACATTTTGGGTTTGCTACAGCTAGCAAAAGCACAGGGAATTTCTGAAGTTTGCATCCACGCGATTACAGACGGCCGCGATACTACTCCGAAAGAGGGTGTAGAAGCTCTCAGCAAGATAGAAGGTTATATCAAACAAGTAGGAGTGGGTCGGATTGCTACCATCAGCGGCCGCTATTACGCGATGGACAGAGACAAACGCTGGGATCGGGTGAGCCGCGCTTATGAGGTAATGACGGTTGAGGGCGCACCTGATGGTCGATCGGCAGTTGATGTGTTGCAGGCCTCCTATGCTGAAGGAGTAACCGACGAGTTTGCAGTTCCGACTCGCATTGCCCCGGGAGCGGTGGCATCCGGGGATGGGATGATTTTCTTCAATTTTCGACCGGACAGGGCTAGAGAGTTGACTCAGGCTTTTGTAGCGCCAGATTTTAAGGGCTTTGAACGGCAGTTAATTGAGCCGCTGACCTTTGCGAGTTTTACTCAGTACGACCCCAAACTGTCGTCGGTACTGGTGGCTTTTGAACCCCAGAATTTGAACAATATTCTGGGTGAGGTGATTTCTAAGCACGGTTTGCGACAGTTGCGGACAGCGGAAACTGAAAAGTACGCTCACGTGACTTATTTTTTTAATGGGGGTCTGGAAGAGCCTTTTGAGGGGGAAGACCGCGAAATGGTGCAGAGTCCGATGGTGGCGACTTACGATGAGGCGCCGGAGATGTCGGCCGCTGAGGTGACGGATGTGGCGCTGGAGGCTTTGTCCAAGCGGATTTATTCGTTTGTGGTGCTTAACTACGCTAACCCGGATATGGTTGGTCATACGGGGATGCTGGATGCGACGATAATTGCGGTTCAAACTGTGGATAAATGTTTGGGGCGGCTGTTGACCGGGATTTCCCAAGCTGGGGGAACGGCAATTATTATTGCTGACCACGGAAATGCTGAGGTGATGTTCGACGAGAACGGGAATCCTTGGACGGCTCACACTACTAACCCGGTGCCCTTTATTCTAATAGAAGGCGAAGGTCTGAAAATTCCAGGTCACGGAGGGAATGTTGCTCTCAGGGCGGACGGCTGTTTGGCCGATGTGGCGCCGACGATTTTGGAGCTGTTGAGGTTGCCTCAGCCCCCGGAGATGACTGGAAAGTCTATGATTCAAGCTGCTGAATTTGAAGTTCGGGCTAATCGCACTCCGGTGCGGGTGCGGCTTTAGGAAGTCTGGGCTACAGGTAGGTAGGGTTAGGCAAGGTACGTAGTTGGGCTTCAGCCCTCTTTAGACATATATACAAAGAGGGCTAAAGCCCAACTACGTACCTATCTCTCTCCTGACTATAAAACCCCCCTGCTTTTTAAGGATGATTTAGGGGATCGGGCCTCGACTGCCCGGTTGTGTGCGATCGACTAAATTTGATATGATAATGAATTACCGATTACTAATTACCAATTAGCCCAAATTATGAATATTGTTTCTGTGTTACAAGTTATCTGGTCTTTGTCTGCTTTAGGACTTGTGGTTTTTGTATTGCTCCACAGTCCTAAAGGCGATGGCATTGGAGGAATTGGCGGACAAGCTCAATTATTTACCAGCGCTAAGAGTGCGGAAACAACTCTCAATCGGATTACTTGGGGTCTGTCTATTGTGTTTATGGGTTTGACTATTATTTTGAGTGCTGGTTGGTTGACTCCTAAGTTGTAAGATTAGGATTTTTAACCGCAGATGTAGGCAGATAAACACAGATTAACGCAGATGAAGTTGATATAATTTGTATTCATCTGCGCTTATTTGTGTGTATCTGCGGTCTGAAAAATGCGGTTGTGGAAAGTTTCGATAAAAGCTCGATTGCTGGCTGGTTTGGGATTGACTTTATGTTGTTTTAGTCTCATAATTTTTACTCAGGTTAATGCTCCGGCGGCGAGTCTTTCTCTTTCTCCTCTCCCAAATACTTGGCCCTCTCCACAGGTTCATCCTTTACCACCAACGCTGGCTAATTGGCAAGATGCAACTAATAGCGGCGATTATTTCGATCGCATTAAACAGCCAAATGTCGGTCATTTGCTATGGTCGAAGTTCCCGATTCAGGTGTATGTGGAGCGTCCGGTAGATGGGAATAAGTCTGAAGAATGGATAGCAGCGGTGTTGGGTGTTGTGCGGGAATGGGGGGTTTATTTGCCTTTGCAAGTCGTGGATAGTTCCGAGGCGGCTGATATTAGAATTTTACGTCAGGCTCCGCCTTTGCGTCAAGGGCTTTTGCGATCGCGATCGGGGGAATCCACCTATGAGTTGTACAATCGTCGGGATGGGGATAAAACAGTTTTATCTCATCGGTTTGCGGTTTATTTGAATCCGAATCAAGTGGGTAAGTATGTTCCGGCGACGGCGCGGCATGAGTTGGGGCACGCTTTGGGAATTTGGGGCCACAGTTTGCTGGAAACTGATGTGCTTTATTTTTCTCAGGTGCGGAATCCTCCGGCTATTTCTGCGAGGGATGTTAATACTTTGAAGCGGCTTTACGAACAGCCAACTCGGTTGGGATGGGAATTATAGTTTAAACCACAAATTCCCGGCGATTGGAAATCGCGTCTACACAAACGAAGTCCACCTGCGTGGACTAAGAGAAGATTCCGATTAGTTATTAATAGCAAAGAGAAAAAATATGAAAGATGAAGCTTTTGGCATTGTGCCAGTTTTTGCGACTGAAACTGATAGTTTGTTTTTGTTGATTCAACATCAAGCCGGACATTGGGCGTTTCCTAAAGGTCACGCGAATCCGGGGGAATCTGCGCTAGAAACGGCGAAGCGGGAGTTTGAGGAGGAAACTGGCATCCGCGATTGTGAAGTGGTTGAGGAGCCTAGTTTTGTGGAAAGTTATTCCTTTGTTAAGGAAGGGAAGCCTAGTTCTGTGCAACATTATTCCTCTGCTAAGGAAGGGGAATCAATTGAAAAGACTGTTACTTACTTTTTGGCTTTTGTAAATTCAATGGAAGTTCAGTTGCAAGTAGAGGAAGTTCAGAATCATGCTTGGAGTTCTTTTGAGGATGCAGTCAAGCAGATTACTTTTGATGGGAATCGGCAAATCTTGAGGGAAGTTAAAGCTTTTTTGGACGGCAAAAAAAAGAGTTAATATCAAATCTCCTTATCTACCCATAATTAAGTTTGTAGTAAGGACTTTAGTCCTATCTTAAAACTTTTATTCGCTAAGGACTGAAGTGGGTGCATCTCACTTTTGAAGAGGGCGAAGCATGACCGCATATAAGTTATTAGTTATAATCTCCTATTTTCTGCGGTCATGCTTCGCCCCTACGGATATATTCGCCAAAATGAGATGCACCCACTGAAGTTATTACTACAAACAAATTGTTCTGTTAGATACCCGACTTCTTCAAGAAGTCGGGTATCTAGGTTTTCTGTGAGATTATTTGTTAATTTTCTGGGCTTTGGCGTGATGTTGCAGGCGAGCGAAAACATTGTAGGCGGCGGGGCCTGGATTACCGTGTTCTAGAGCGCCGTCGATGGGGCCGTCGATGGCTTTCCAAGCTGGAATTCCGCCTTTTAGTTCGGCGACTTTTCTAAAGCCTGCTGCGCGCAGAAGATTGGCGGCTTCTGCTGTTTGTTCGTCGGTTTCGCCGTAGATGTAGATGTCGCGAACGGGTTCTAGGCTGGCTTTTGCTCGATCGACTAATTCGTCCATTGGCATTGGTACGGCGCCGGTAATGCGACTTTTATCGAAGCTTTCAAAATCGCGGGCGTCGATGATTGTCAGTCCGGGTTCGCCCCAATCTAAGCGGGCTTTGAGGTCGTGGCTGGATACTTGGGCTTTTAAACTGGGAGGGGTGGGAGTCAAATCTGGCAGTTTTTCTTTGATGTCTGCAATTTGGTCTGGAATAGTTTTCATGGGTAAAATTCTCTTCAATGCTTTGATTGCAATGTAACAAGATGTTTCGGTTGAATTCGTCTTTCTAAAGGCTGAATTGGGGATTGAACTAAAGTCGCAGTTAATCTGAATTGCTCGTGGTTGACTGTGGTTCGGAGCGCTATATTTGCTGAGGTTGCTAAGTTTTCAGTTGACAGTTGACAGTTGACAGTTGACAGTTGACAGTTGACTTCGGAGGGCGAGCTCTACCTGGAAGTCCGAGGATTGGAATAATGAATCGTCTGATTTTAATTTCTCCCGGGCTTGGGGCTTTAAACCAATTCTTTCTGGTAAGTGGGGTTGATTCCGATTGTTTTGATGGAAATGTACGATCGCTCTTATTGAGTGTAGATATTTTGAAGTGCGATCGATTGTCCAATCAGTCATTGTATCAAATACTCAGATTTTAGTCAATGCCAATTATTTTAAAATGAAGTTTGCATGGGTTGTGCGCGGTCTCGCGCGCTATTTTGCTGAGAAGTTGAGATGTTTTTTAACAAAATTTCTGGTAAGATTTGATACTAACAATAGGGATTTAAAGGTATGGATATGTCTGAGCAAAATGAAATTGCTGTGTCTAAAACTTTGACACCGGAAGAGCAAGCGGTTTGGGATGCGAAGGCGAAAGTTCGGGTATTGCTGAATTTGTGGGATTTGGGTGGCGGTCAGATTCCGGTTAAAAAGGGGGATTTGACTAAGCGGATTGTTCGCACTAATGAGACGAGTCAGAGGTATCTGGAAGTGCTCGCCCAGTTGCAGGAATCTGGGGCGATCGAGTATTCGCTGGTAAATCGGGTGACGCGGGTGGAGTTGAGCGCGAAGGGGAAAGAGGTTTTAGCGCAGGGCTTGAAAAGTCGGGATTCTCTGTTTGAGTTTGATGGTTCTCAAATCGGTACTCGGCTGGGAAATGCTCTGCTGAAGTGGATTCGGCATCAGGATGGTGCGGCGAGTGTTGCTGTGGAGACGGGGAAAAAGGATGCAGGGGCGATCGCCTCCTATGACGATTTTAAGGCTGTGGCGATCGATGTGTATGACAGCTTGAACCGGGATTATAACTTAGACGATTTAGTGCCGATTTATCGGATGCGACGGGCGATCGGGGAAAGAGTTGGGCGATCGGAGTTCAACGAGTGGCTGTTGGAAATGCAGGCTAATGATATTTTCCAGCTAATGGCAGGAGAAACGCAAGACATCACCCCAGATAAACGTGAAGACTCAATTACCATTCCTGGTGGTGCATTGCGTTACTACGCCAAGCGTTTGAATTCATAAAATTGCCCTCAATCTTTTTGTAGTTCGTTACCTCACACCCGATCGCCATGAACAATATATCAGTTTCTCCGATAGAAGCTCTCAATGCTGCCATCCAAAATCACAATCCCTTTAGCAAAGCTGGAATTGTCAAAGAACAAGATATTTGGGGAAAAGGCTTCCCCGATATTCCGACTCTAAATGCTCACGCTTCCGATGCCATTTTTCAGGCGGTTGAAAAAGTACAGACTACTCAATCGAGCCAAGAAAAAGTGACTTCACTGGTATTGACAGCTCAACAAGGAGTGGGGAAAAGCCACATTTTGAGCCGCACTCGCCACAGACTAGAAACTAATGGAGGTGCTTTGTTCGTTTATGCCAGTGTTAATAATTACACCGACTTAAACTTGATAAAATACCAATTTCAGCAAACTTTAGCTAACAGTTTGAGCCATACAGGCAGTCAAGGTGTCATGCAATGGCAGGAAATAGCCTCAGCAATGGCAAACGAAGGTTTCAAAGCTATCAATTCTGCTACACCGAATCTTTCTCCTCAAGAACTTCTCGATCGATTTGACAGAGTGTGTGCTAGCTGGGCTACAAAAAATAAAAATTTAATGAACACCCTCACTAAGCAAGTTCTCAAAACAAAATCAAAGGCAGACCCTTATATTGTTCGAGCTGTTTTGTGGACGTTATCAGAAGCTGAAACACCTTTTGCTATCAAATGGTTATCAGGTGAAGAGTTAGATAAATCTAAAGCTGAGGAACTAGGATTGCCCGCTAATTCTGGGAAGACTAATCAGGACAGAGAAGCCGAATCTCTGAATAACATCCAGCAAATTTTGAATTTGGTGAGTTACTACAGTCCTGTAATCATTTGTTTTGATGAAATAGATGTAAATACAAGTTGTAGAGATGATGGCTTGACAACACCCCAGGTAATTGCCGATCTAGTTAAGCGTTTGTACGATACTCTCGAACACTCAGAACTCGGTCAAGGTTTGGTTGTTATCACAGTAATGATGCCGTATACGTGGACAGATACTGTTAACGTAATGTCTGGTGGCATACCCGATCGACTTTCAACATACACGCAGCGGAAACCAATCGATTTAAAATATTTGAACGGCGATTCTTTAGTCGATTTAGTCCAATTGTGGTTACAAGATTTTTATCAAATCAGGAATTTAAACCCTCATCATCCGGTCTACCCATTTGAAGAAAGTCAACTGAGAGAATATGGCAGAGGTAAGCCAACGGTACGGGAAGCTTTGACATGGTGTGCCGAGAATTTTCAAGTTTTTATACCTCCAGTACCTGAACTTCCAGAAGATCCAGTTGAGAGGTTTGAGTTGGCTTTAACCAAGGAACTTGAGGCAGACATCCGAGAGTATATGGAGGATAATTCCACAATTGCTAAGGCTATTTACTTTGGCTTTGAAACATTGAAAGGTCAGACGATTGACAAGGTAACAGTTGATGAAATTACCGCAGAGATTAAACCCAAAGCAAAAAATGCGGAGTGGATAAAATTCAAGATAATTGGTACTGAAAACGGAAGAGCTATCAAGATTGGTGTTGCGATTCTCCAATCTTCTCAATCTGAATTAGTTGCTGGATTAAAGCGCTTAATTGATTATCAAACCTTTGATTTGACGCGCGGTTGTTTAGTGCGTTCCCAATCAAAAATAGAGACGATCAAGAAGAATTCTAAAGCCTACAAGCTACTAGAAGAACTCGTCTCATTTGAAAAAGGCGGTGAGGTGGTGTATTTGATTGAAGATCAAATCAAACCATTACTCGCTGTCCGTGCTGTTTGTAAAAAATGCCGAGATTACAATTTAACAGAAGACCAAGTTTGGGATTTCATATCTCAGAAACAGCTCACTTTTGAGAATCTTTTATTGCGGGAAATTTTGAGCGATCCTTCCGGTGAAATGCCTGTCGTTGACGATGAAGATGAAAGCCTACTTTTAGAAGACATTTTCAACCCTCCCAGTAGTGATGATACAGATGATGGGGATCTAAGTGACCTATTTAGTTAACCATGAGCAAATCAATTTTGCTTCAAACAGCTCTGGCTTTACCAAATCCAGATATTGAAGCTTTAATCCAAGGACGAATGATTGCAGCTATGCCTCGGATGTTTCTGAATCCGGGGCGGACATTTGCTTTGTATCCAGCTAATCTTTCGGTTGATTTACTATCGGGCGATCGATATTATCGATCGCACTTTTTGCCCATTGCTCAAAAGGCACTTGCTCAGTTAAATTCTGATCGAGTTTCGATCAAAGCTTGGGCTAAGTGCGAACTGTGCCAAATGGTGAATGAGCCTGAATCATTAGAGGCTTTGTCGCAGTTAACAGTCTGGAAAACAGAGGCTTTACAGCAAATTCTCCAGCAGCGTCCTTTTATTTTTGTAGCTTACCTGCGGGTTTATCTGCTACCTCAGCCGCTGGAAATGCCAGTGCAATCTAGTGGCAATTTTGTATCTTTGCCAAAATCCCTAAATGTTACTGATTCAACGCCTGTGTTGAGCGAGTCTATGTTTGCCAAACGCCGTCAAAAGCTGGAAAAACTAGAGCTTCCTGAACATCCAGAATTGGAAGAGTTGCAAAGTGCATTAGTGCATTTATCCACCACCAACCCAAAAGCCAAACAACTAGATGAAGAAATCAAAATATTTCTAGGTTGGTCGGAAAATTTACCAACAACAAAACCCGATCCAGATTTAGATTGGATTAAAACGATCGCACAAATCGGCAACTCTAGCGACGGTAATGGCTTTGAAAAATTAGTCCGCAAAGGTTTTATCAAGCTAGGTTTCGGAAATTCTAACCACAAACCAGAAGCCAGTCTCGATCCCGAATCAACCGGGGGCGCTGGCGGATTAGATTTCTACTGTGAAACTCCCTATCAGGTAGTGGGAGAATGCAAAGCCACCAAAAGTGAAACTGTAGCTGATGGAACGCCCGCGCAACTTATCAAGTTAGGACACAAGCATCTTCAGGAACAATACAACTGCTGTATTAAGATAATTATGGCCGCTGGTCAGTTAAACAGACACGCTAACAAAACTGCTATCGGAAACCACATGAATGTCATTCGCCCGGAAACATTGCAAAGATTAGTTGAACTCAAAGCTAAGCAACCAGGTTCGATCGATCTATTACAGTTAAAACCTTGTTTAGAACAACAGCCATTTGGTCAGGAAGCCGATGCTAAGGTTAATCGGTATATTGACGGTGTGCGAGAAAAGCTTAAAGTGCGATCGCACGTTCTTTCTATTCTGAAAAAGTATTTAGAAACTACAGGTTCTAAAAGAGCCAGCGTTGATTCTTTGAGCGGTGCATTTTCAATGTCTAACCCACCCAAGCAGTTGTCCCGTGAAGAGTTGCACGAAATTTTAGTAGAACTTTCTTCTCCGCTGACAGGTTATGCAGGGCGAATTAAAGGAGATAGTTTGGGGCGCGATCGCTTTTATTTCCTGCGTGATTTGTTATTAGATGATTGAGGTAGAATTGAGGCTATTGCCACTATTTCAACTCTTTAAACAGTATCAGGATCTACTCCCAACTCCCGCAACTTAGCCGCCAATTTTTCAACGCGCTGACGTTCCTCTTGAAAATCTAGACGTTCCATTGCAGCTTGTTTAAGTTCCTGCAACCGCCTTTGTTCTTCTTTAATTAACCTTTCCACCAATGGCGGAGACAGTATTTCATCCACTGATAATCTCAAATTAGGAAATACTACAGATACTATGTCCTCACCCGGCAAGTAATCTACCTGTGAATAAACCTCATCACCTTCGGGAACTGCTATAACTCGCACCCGCTGTCTGTTTTCTGTCGGATCAACTATGCAATATTCCGGCACGTTAGCTTGTTCGTACTCTCCTCGTTTAAGTATATAATCTGCGCGTCGATCTTTGCCAACGACTTCTATTAATAATAAAGGCGTTTCATCAAAGTCAAGGACGGCCCCTCCGGGTCGAGCAGCAACTTGTTCTAAAAGACTTTGAGTGCAAACAACTATATCAGGGATGCGGGATGAACTTTCTTCGGTTCTGACTCCCAAATTTCTTTTGACTACTAAATCAAGATTGTTTTCAGCTAGGTGACGCTGCAATTTATAAACCAAATACTCACAAATATTTATGTGTAGAATTGTAGGCATTGCTATTGGTATTAATTCACCTCTGTGCAGTTCATGTTTTACCTCGTCATCGACTTTATAAAATCGGTATTCTTCAAAGGTTAATGTGGGTGAATCATCAACTTGTTGGTCTGTCAAAACTGGCGTGATTGATTGAGACATATCTTTGTGACCTCAGCGAGTATTTATGATTAAATTAAATTTAAATGACAGTATCAGGATCTACTCCCAATTCCCGCAACCTCGCTGACAATTTGTCAGCACGTTGACATTCCTCTTGAGCGCGTTGACTCTGCTGCTGGGCGAGTTGACGCTCCTCATCAGCGCGTTGACGCTCCTCATCAGCGCGTTGACGCTGCTCATCAGCGCGTTGACGCTCCTCATCAGCGCGTTGACGTTCCATTACAGCTTGTTGCTGTGATTCCTGTAATCGAACTCGTTCTGCCTTCACTAACTCCTCCACCAATGGTGGATTCAGTATTTCATCCACTGATAAAACCAAATCTGGAAATACTACAGATATAATTTCCTCACCCGGAAAGAAATCTGTATGCGTGTAACCATCTTCACCTTCAATAAATGCTAAGATTCTGATTTTTTGCTTCCCACATTTAGGGTCAACAATGCAATATTCTGGCACATTCGCTAATTCATACTGTGCTCGTTTAATCATGTAATCTGCCCGTCGATTTTCACTCACTACCTCTACTACTAATAGCGGTGTTTCTCCTAAGTCAAGGATGCCTGAACCAGGCTGGGCAAGTATTTGTTCCCACAAACTTTGAGTGCAGACAAGTACATCGGGAATGCAAGATGTAGCATTTTCTGTTCTCACTCCTACAGAAGTTTTTACTACTAAATCGAGATTGTGTTCAGCGAGATAACGCTGCAACTTGTAAACCAAATATTCGCAGATGCTTGTATGTAATGCGCTCGCCGTTGCCATTGGTATTAGTTTGCCTTTGTACAGTTCGTATTGTACATCAGGATCTCCTTGATAAACTCTGTATTCTTCAAAGGTTAAAGTTGGAGAATTATCAACTTCTTTTTCTTCTAAAACTGGGGCGATTGATTGAGACATAGGTTTTGGTATGAGTAAGTTTGTAGGGTGCGTCAGTTCATCAGTTGACAGTTGACAGTTGACAGTTGACAGCTACCTCTTCCATCGATAGAAGAGGATTGGAGCAATGAATCATTTTGTTTGATTTCCCCCTACACGGGGAGGCTTCAGATCCAATTTTCAGGCGTGAAGTTATAGGGCGACGATCGAGCGTTTGCAGACTGACGCACCCTACTAACTATTGTAGATCGGATTACCATTTGGGCGATCGCCTCAATAAGGCCGTAGCAGCCTCACTGTTGAGAGGTTTAGAGAAAAAGTACCCCTGACCGTACTCGCAGCCGATCGCCCGCAGTTGAGCCAATTGCACGGCGGTTTCGACACCTTCTGCGACTACCTCCATCCCCAAACTGCGCGCCAGCATGACGATCGCCCGCACGATTTCCAAATTCTCGCCCGCTGCTCCGATGCGACTGACAAAAGAGCGATCGACCTTCAAAATATTAATCGGGAATTTGTGCAAATAACTCAGAGACGAATAACCAGTACCAAAATCATCAATGCACAGCCCAATCCCCAACTCCCTTAACTGCGAAAGCATCGCCGCCGCCGCTTCCCCATCTTCCATCACCACAGTCTCAGTAATCTCCAACTTCAAACAGCGAGCATCAACACCCGTTTCCTGCAACACTTGCTTGATTTGCTCGATCGACTCCGGTTCCGAAAACTGCCTCCCCGAAAGATTCACTGCTACTGTCAGCCGGGAATTTCCCACAGGCAAATTCAAACTCTGCCACTCAATAATTTGGCGGCAGCTTTCGTTCAAAACCCACAAACCCAAAGGCATAATTAACCCAGTTTCCTCCGCCATCGCAATAAATTCCATCGGGGAAACTAAACCGCGTTCCGGGTGCAGCCAGCGCACCAGCGCCTCAAATCCGATCGCCGATCCGCTTTTCAAACAAACTATCGGCTGATAATAAACAGTAAAAGGACATTCCAATTTAAGAGGAGCCAATTGTGATTTCGTGCGCTCCAACTTCCAGTCGATTTCACATACAGGCGAGTTTTCCCCCGCCGCCCCACCTGGGAAATCCACAATCGAATATGTCAAATTCAGTTCTTCAATCGACTGCCGCAAATCGTTTTCTAAGTGCATCAAAGCCACAGCCCGAGTGTGCATTGCACTCGTAAACACTTCGTAACGAGCTTTACCGAGAGCTTTTGCCCGGTACATCGCAATATCAGCATCGCGCAAAATATCTCCAGGCCACTGATATTTGTCGGTACTCATAGCAATCCCGATGCTAGCAGTAATTAAAACTTTATGACCTTCTAAATATAGCGGTCGTTCGATCGCCTTCAGAATTCCCTTTGCTTGGGCGATCGCTTCATCCACACCTTGAATTTCCTCCAGCAAAATCACAAACTCATCTCCCCCCAGACGTGCCACCGTATCTCCTGGGCGCAAACAAGTCAACAGACGGCGGCCCACAGCCACCAACAGCCGATCGCCCGTGCGGTGTCCCTGGCTGTCATTAATCACCTTAAACCTGTCCAAATCGAGAAATAGCACCGCAAATTGATAGTTCGGATGCCGTTTGACGCGTGCAAAAGCTTGGCCCAACCTGTCAGTCAACAAAGCGCGGTTGGGCAACTCCGTCAGCGCGTCGTGCAAAGCATCGTGCAACAATTGGTCTTCAGCCGCCTTGCGTTCAGTTACATCGTGACAGTTGACGACAATTCCCCGCACCGAAGGTTCCGAGAGCAAATTCGTCGCCACCGCTTCCAACACGCACCAGAAACCCTGCTTGTGTCGCACCCGGTATTCCGCCAATCCCAGCCCAACTCTCGGCATTTGGATGACACCTTTGAACACTTGATCCACCATTGGCAATTCATCGGGGTGAATCAAGTCAAAGACAGACCGGCCGAGGACTTCCGCCGTCGGGTAGCCCAAAATCCGCTCGGCGGAAGGAGAGACATAGCGGCAAAAGCCTTTGTCGTCGAGAATTACAATAATGTCTCTGGCATTTTCAATTAGCGATCGAAAACGCTTTTCGCTTTGTCGCAGTTCTTGTTCCGTGCGCTTGCGATCGGTAATGTCGGTATTCATGTAAATCAGACCGACAATTTTCCCCGTGGGGTCTTTAATCGCATCGGCCCGCAGCAGCACTTGCAAAATTTTGTCGCTTTTTGTGCGGTTGGTAATTTCACCAGACCAAGAATAACCTCTGGCGATCGTATCGAGAACCTCGCAGGCGACTGCGGGGTCAGCAAAAACTGCCGGTATACCTCCTGCGAGTTTAAATTCCTCTGCCGTTTCCCATTCAAATAGCTGAGAAAACGCTTGATTTTGATAGATGTGAGTGCCGTTGGCATCGCTGATGCCGATCGCGTCGCTCGAACTTTCCACCGCCTTGCGAGTCAGCACCAGAGCTTCTTCTGCCCGCTTGCGCTCGGTAATATCAATCCCTACCAGACAAGCTGCATTCCCCCGATCGTACTTTTGAGCCACAATCAAATAATATCCCGCCGACTGTCCGCCCTCCGTTTTCACCTTAGCGCTGAGTTCTTTAACCGCTTCCGTAGCCTCGCAGGCAAAAAAATCCACCACAAAAGAGTAAAAATCCAAGCTAGCGCCCAGAAAACCGATATCTTGACCGACAAAGGCCGACGGCGACAAACCGTGCAGTTTAGCTAAGTGGTGGTTGACGCCCAAATAGCGCAAATCCGAGCTAATCCAAGATACTATGCCCGGAACTGCTTCCAAAATCGTTTGCAGTTGGTCGTTTGCTTGCTGCAAAGCTTCCTGCACTTCGATGCGTTCCGATAAGTCGGACTGAGTTCCGACGAAGTGAGTCAAATTACCGCTGTCGTCTCGCACGGGAGATAGCGACAATTTGTTCCAAAAAGGAGTGCCGTCTTTGCGATAATTTTTGATTGTCACCTGCAATGCTATGCCTTCGCGCAAGGCTTCGCGGATTTTAGCTACTGTAGTGCGATCGGTATCCGGGCCTTGCAAAAATCGGCAGTTGCGCCCCAAGACTTCACCGGCGCAGTAGCCTGTGATCCTTTCAAATGCTGGATTGCAATAAATTATGGGACAGTCGGGTGCCTTGGCGTCAGCAATAATAATACCGCTGGTAGTAGCAGCCAAAGCTCGATCGCGCAGCCACAGTGCTTCAGAAGCCGTATCGCGATCGGCTACGTCCCCCACTTCATCTAAATTATAAATTGACTGGTTATCCCGATTTCCCATCAGCCAAACTTTCAAGCCAACCTTTGCAATTTCCGAGTTGCTTCTTACTTTAACGTTTTTCAGGACTCACGAACGTAGATTGCATCTTTGCCTTTAACTAAGCGGGATTTCAGGTTAGTTGCTAGTTGTATTTTCTGCGCTTGCTGTGTCGGCATTTACAAAAAGCGCATCTTCAGTGCCAAGAGTGAAAAACCCTCAATTCCTCTCACCCTCTCCCCCTCTCCCCCTCTCCCCGCACTCCGTCAATCAGGATGTGCAGCAACTTATTTACCAGGAGTCGCAGATTGACCAGGCTTCAACAGTTGACAGTTGACAGTTGACAGTTGACAGTTTGAGAGCGACCTCTACCTAGAAGGAAGAGGATTGGAGTAATGAATAGTTTGATTTTAATTTCTCCCGAGCAGGGAGAGGCTTTCAACCAATTCTTTCTGGTAATATTAATCAAGGGTAGAGCCTCGTTGCTCCCCATTACTGTCGGAAACTGACCGTTCCATTTTTCGATCGCTTGAGTAGTGCAAAATTTCGGGAGTTGAAATACCCGCACGCTTATCGAAGCGATTATAGTGCAGGCTTCTAACATCGCGGGGGAATGCCGAGCGAACTGACTTACGTCCTTTCGTTGGTCTTACTTCCCCTCCGCTCTTCAGAAACGGCTGTTCCATCCGTTTGTAGCATTCTGATACCTTCTGCTCTAATATTTGTTGCTGCATTACCATCGCGATTGTGACGAGTGCCGCAATTGGGACAAGTCCACTCTCTAATATCAAGTGGCAACTTATCAATTTGGTAATAACAGCTAGAGCAAAGTTTAGAACTGGGGAACCATCGGTCAATTCCTACTAACTTCCCACCTTTTTTCTCTAGCTTGTAAGCTAAGAAATTAGTAAAAGTTCCCCATCCAGCATCAGATATTGCTTTAGCTAAATTGTGGTTGCGTACCATGCCTTTGACATTAAGATTTTCTACTACGACAACTTGGTTTTCGTTGACGAGTTTTCTTGATAACTTATGCAAAAAAACTTGACGGGATTTAGCTACCCGCCAAATTTTGGGACGGGCTAGAAGCCCATCCCACAAGAAAAAAGATTTTTGTGGGATGGGCTTCTAGCCCGTCCTAACTATTTTTGCAAGAGGTCTAATCTTTTTAGCTTTGTTTCTTGATTTACTTCCTTTCTGTTTTTTTGCTAGCTTTTGTTGCTTGCTTGCGTTTGAGATTTTTTTCATGCTTGGCTAAGTGCTTAGGATTACTGTATATAGCGGGGGACTTCCCGGCGAGGTATAGCGGATCTAGCTCTCATATTCGCGGACGTTGTTGGGAAGAAGGCCCTATACGTCTGGGTGGTTATATAAGCTGTCAATTATACCTCATCTTTTTGAGAAAGGCTATAGTTAAAGTTTGTCGCTGCAACCGTTGAGCTTCTGCTTGCTATGAGAGCCCGGTTAATTTGGGCTTGAGCATCTTGGGTTGCTTTTTTAACTGTGAACTACCTACACGCTTCCTGGCGGTAAGCGTGTAGGCTTCCCAATTCAATGGGGATTGCCTCAACTTTCATAGATTTTTTACGTCCTGAAGATTTTCGTCTTACATCCCCTCCAAGGGCATTCGCGCTAGTTCCTAACGCCAGAATTCGCAAACCTTCATTTCTAATATTTATTGCAGCATTAATATCTCTATCATACTGAACTGCTTTTCGTCCTTCCTCCGACTTCCATCGGACTTCTGTCAACAGTCAACAGTCAACAGTCAACAGTCAACAGTCAACAGTCAACTCTTCCTTCCTCCTTCAAAATCTGCTAGAGAAGGGGCATTGGTGGGACTTACCCAACCCAAAGCGAGTATAAAAAAAGACTCCTTGGGCAAGTTTTGAATTTATAGCGACAAATGTTAAAAATTAGAATTTGAAAATGGCAGAAAATAAGCTAAGGTTAGATGAGAACGGTTGAAAAAAGATATCTAATGTTGCAGCAACACCCTTGGCCGAAGACAATTGAAGAGGCGATCGTCATTCAAGATGTTCTCCGGTCAGAGGTAATTACCGAAAATCTACGGTCGCCAGTTCGGTACGTCGCAGGCGTAGATGTCGGCTACGACAGTGCAGAAGGCGTATCGCGGGCCGCTGTAACAGTTTTGAGCTTTCCAGACTTGCAATTACAGCAGCAGTCTGTGGTTCGCAGTCCTACAGCTTTTCCTTACGTTCCCGGTTTCCTGTCTTTTCGAGAAGTGCCGGCAGTCCTCGACGCTTTACAAAATATCAGTTTGAGACCAGACTTGATATTATGCGACGGTCAAGGACTAGCTCACCCCCGCAGGTTCGGTCTGGCGTGCCATTTGGGAGTTTTGACAGGAATTGCGACGATCGGAGTTGCCAAAACTAGATTTATCGGAGAACATTCAGAAGTAGGGTTCGAGCGGGGCTGTTGGCAGCCTTTGCTGCACGAGGGATCAACGGTAGGCGCAGCGTTAAGGACGCAAACAGGGATAAAACCGATTTATGTATCGATCGGTCATAAGGTAAACTTGATAAGTGCGATCGAGTACGTCCTGCACTGCGCCCCGAGGTATCGCTTGCCAGAAACAACTCGATCGGCAGACCAACTAACATCGGGATAACTGGCAGGCCCGGAAGGCATCAAAAAAATAAAAAGTCAAAAGACAAAAAAGCATCCCTCTTTGGACTTTGAATTTTTGAAGTGTGGCCCTTAAGTCGAAAAATGTTCTGAGTGTATCGCCAATCAGCTTTCGGTTCCATCCTTCCAGCGAACTAAAGAGTCAGGAACTCAGGGAATCAACGCCACGCTCGCTTGTAAGAAATTACAAGCTGTTCTGACCAGACCCCTCGATCGCGAGGAGACGTTATTCAGGTCACGACACCGGAAAATGATCCGCCAGTTTTGGGCTCTGTCATCTGCAATTAAACAGTTTTAAAGTCACGCTTTACAGTGTTGCAGGTCTAACAAGCCTTTATAACCAGGTCGAGGCGAACATTACTCCAGAAATGGGGATTCGGAGACAACCATATCTCCCCAGGGGTGGCAACCATACCCCCCCTAACCCCGAAAGGGGATTCAAGGCGATTGAAATCGCCGAGCCGTTTCCCTCTCAGGACTAAAGTCACGCTCGTTTCCCACTTACTTACCGAGTTTTTTTTATGACTATACCTGAGAAAGAGGTATAAAAGTTGGGGGATTTGTAGAATGATTGAAAGACAGTAATCAGCTTAAACATTGGCGGCTTGAACTAAACTACCCGGGCGTGAACTATGTTTAGTTCACATTTGTAAATTATGAAACAGTCATCCTGCGACTTAAACTCAAAGTTTACATTCGTCAGATGATGTTTCATAATTTACCGTCTAACCTCTCACCGCTAGCTGGGAGTCCCAACTACGGTGGGAGGTGAGGCGGGATCGATCGAAAAAATCAGCAAAAAAAACAAGGAGACAGTCATGGCTGAGAAAAGCAAACGTGGATTCGCATCTATGGACGCAGAAAAACAGCGTGCAATTGCTAGCAAAGGCGGAAAAGCTGCACACGCGAAAGGAACTGCACACGAATTTACTTCGGAAGAAGCCAGAGAAGCCGGTCAAAAAGGTGGCGAAGCTGTCAGCAGAAATCGGGAACACATGGCTCAAATTGGTCGCGAAGGCGGCCGGAAAAGCCGCAAAAGCGAAGCTTAAGTGAGTCTGTGACTATTTAACACAGTGACTGAAATATCGTCACTGTGCGATTCTTAAGAAGTTATGAAGCTATCTTGAGCGTCAACAAGTTTGCGGGCTAGACAAGGCAAGCAAACACCAGTCTGTCTCTCAATAAAAGCCAATCCGATCGCAAAAAGCCCCGAAATCGGGGCTTTTTTGTTTGTGAGACGAATTATTTGGTTAACTCATATAGCTGGCGATCGCACTTTTTGACCTCAGAAACCCCGTTTTTTTGCAGATTTCTCGTTCCCAAACCCAAAACTCTTAGAAACCCGGTTTCTTTGTAGATTTCTCGTTACCAAACCCAAAACTCCCACAAACCTGGTTTCTTGGCCCAAGCACGCGAGCCCGGAAACCGCCCGCAGTCTGGATATAAATTAAGTAAGATTTTGATATATTTCAGGAAACTTTGACACTCCCCGGTCTGAAGACGCGGGGATTCTTAAGGACAAACTTTGGAGGATGAATCCGCCCAAAGTTTAATTCTTAAAGGGTTAGTCAGTAACCCGCTACCCACTCGCTCAATAATTGAGTCTATGGCTACTTTTGATTTCCTAATGATGTTTGCCGCACCGTTAACATCTGCATTCAGAATTGATTTCTGAGCAGAACGGTATAAACCTCGT
>NZ_JAEQDE010000098.1:38068-40428 GCF_020737865.1 Microcoleus sp. PH2017_35_SFW_U_B | reverse complement strand
GGCACGTCAAATGTTGACATGGGCGCATTATCGCTTCAAGCAAATCATCAAACATCAAGCTGACAAAAATGGTTCGATTGTTGTTGATGTGTCAGAAGCCTATACGTCTAAGACTTGTGGAAATTGTGGTCATATTCATCGAAAGCTTGGCGGCTCTAAAGTGTTCAAATGTCCGAATTGCCAAACGGTAATTGGACGAGATTTGAACGGCGCACGTAATATCCTGTTACGTGCTTTGTCGGATTCGACCTGTTCTGTCAGCCATGACGGAATTGCGATCGTTACATCTCCAGCATTGCACAGCTATGTTGAGAAATGTTCAGCGTAAAAGAATCAGTATTTCATATTAATTCTGGTTTTACCGGAATGATTAAACCGCAGAGGCCGCAGAGGACACAGAGGGAGAGGATAGAGAGATGAATCATTCTGATGAAGAGTGGATTTGATATGAAGGAGTGCAAAAAGTATTTTTTTTAACAGTGCGATCGTCTCCGGTCGCGATTGTTATACCATTTATCTGAAGTTGTACAATACTCGAAGACCCCCCCTAGCCCCCCCTTGTTAAAGGGGGGAACAAGAATATTGTTATTTCGTTGAAAATTGGTATTAGACTCGCGATCCTAGAATCAGGACTAAAGTCCTTACTACAAACAACTGAATTAGTTAATCTCAAAGGAATTCATCATATTTTCAGCCGTTTTCAAATAGTCCGAATACTCTGATTTCTCCGCAGTGTAAGTAATCACGTAAGCTTTATTATTCATCAACGTCCAAGTTTGCATTTTTTTGGTATTGGTTTGTCCGTCTTTATCATCAAAAACAACTGTATAACCTCGATGATTAGCAATCGTTTTAGGATTTTCTTCTAAAATTTTAACATCAGTAAAATTTGTTTTAATTTGCTTGAGAGACGATTGATTGTATTCATCGAGAGACATCGGTTTTGGCAAATCTTCTATGCTGACAGTAATTTGTTCTTGATAAGCATCAGCGGTGTTCTTTTTGGGGGCTATGAATACAACCACATCGTTAATTACTGGATTTTGTAACTCTTGTTTTTCCCACTTTTCAGGGTATTTGATTTTAAACTGATGGGTCGAACTTTGATAACTTAATAAATTTTCAACTTGAGTTTTAGAGAAATGTTGGATTGCGAAGGCGGAAATGGCGATCGCCCCAGCAACTCCGAGTCCCATTAAAGCCGGCTTCCATCCCAAAGCAAATCTACGAGTTCTGCGATCGGGAGATGGCGATGGCGGGCGATCGCTCAGTTTACCAAGTCGCTGCAAAAGAACTTGAGTATCTTTTGGCCTGTCTTTCGGAAAATAAGCCATCAAATCATCAATCAAATCTGCTAGCGGCTTCGATGTTTGAGTCGCCACATTCCGCCAAATCAATTTACCCGATCGCGGATCTTCCTGCAAATTTCTCGGTTCTTGAGCCGTCAGCAAATACACAAAATTCCGGCCCAAAGCAAAAAAATCAGAACGTGGCTCAGCCTTGCCCTTTTTTTGTTCTTCGGGAGTGTAACCCATCGAAGAAATGCGAGTTACTTCTCCAGTTGCTCTCTGAATAGTTTCTGTAACTTCCCGCACCGCCCCAAAATCAATTAATACTAATTTTCCGTTCGACCGGCACATGACATTTTGCGGCTTAATATCTCGGTGAAAATAATTTTGATTGTGAACGAGATTCAATATTTCCGTCAGTTGTGTCAACCAGTCAATAGCTAGTTCCGAAGAAATAGGTTGGTAATTATGAGCTTCCAACCACTGCTGCAAATTTTTACCTTCAATTTTCTCCATCACCAGACAGTGCAAAGATTTATCAGTACCCTTAACTCTGAAAGTAAAATAGCCTTCAGATTCAACTGTCGGGAGTCCCGGATGCTTCAGCCGCTGCAAAACGTGAGCTTCTCTCTGAAAAAGTTCCACACCTAGAGTATCGTTGTTC
Organism: Microcoleus sp. PH2017_35_SFW_U_B; assembly: GCF_020737865.1. Lineage (NCBI taxonomy): Bacteria > Bacillati > Cyanobacteriota > Cyanophyceae > Oscillatoriales > Microcoleaceae > Microcoleus > Microcoleus sp. PH2017_35_SFW_U_B. Next base: position 38,475 of record NZ_JAEQDE010000098.1, on the reverse strand, counting down.
ATCAGAACTTTCAACACTTTCTGAGTACCGTCTCTGTCTCTGACTGCAAAAGTTTTACCAAATCCTCCTTGTCCCAAAACAGCAATTACCCGATAGCGTGCGTTGATTAGCAACTCAGATCCGCAAGTTTGGCAAAAATTGATAGTGTCAAGATTTTCTGGATGGCGGCAGTTGGGATTAATGCAGTAGCTCATGGTATGGAGGAATTAGCTTGGTAGAAATAGTATCTCGTGCCAAAGCAGCTTCCTGAAAGCTATCCGAATTGGGGATAGCTTGGAATTAGTGCGGTGCTTGTCAGCATTGATTATTAAACATGATATAACATTACTCATGTTTTGAATACTGAATGAGAGAATCTCATTTTTGTAAAAAGCATTTTTTTGTTGGAGTGCGAGCTGGGACGCTCG
>NZ_JAEQDE010000098.1:0-38060 GCF_020737865.1 Microcoleus sp. PH2017_35_SFW_U_B | reverse complement strand
GGGACGCTCGCACTACTGTAAATGCAAAACTGAGATGCTCCCTATATCACCTGTGCGATGGCGGACGATCGCACTAAAAAAGCTGGCACGCTGGATGCTGGGTACTAAATTCTCGCACAATCTAAAATCTAAAATCTAAAATCTAAAATCATATGACAGGTCAAACCCATAAGAAAACAAACTTAATCGCCAGCCCCTATTTAGAAATCGACTATCAAGGCGAAGTGGTACGCTTGGAACTGACCAAGACTGAACACGTACTGGGACGAAATCCCCAACAAGCTGACTTGCTGGTTCCCAAAGATTGGGAGAAGCTGTCGAGATGTCAAGCGATTTTGCGCCAAGAAGGGGACGACTATCGCATCTATGACGGCGACGGCCTCAAACCCAGCAGTAGCGGGTTATTTGTGCTTCCGACTGAAACTCCTGTAACTCCGACTCAAGGCTGCGTTTTGCGACACGGAATCGAGTTGCGGATTGGTACGGATTTGAGAAATCCGGTGCGGGTGAGTTATTTCAATCCCGGAAGTCCGGCGCTGGCCGTTTTGGGTTCGCGGGAGTCTGTGTCTCTGCGAAATCGATCGGTCGTCTTGGGGCGCGATCGCAATTCTACGCTACAGTTAAATTCGCCGATCGTCTCCCGCAGCCATTGTGCGATCGACGCCAACAAACGCGGAGACTACGTTCTCACAGACAAGAGCGCTAACGGCGTTTTTATTAACGGCAAACGAGTTAAAAATGAAGCTATATTGACCGAAGGTGCAAAAATTCGCATCGGCCCTTTTCTGCTAATTTATCAAAATGAAGAAATAACAGTTATCGATCCGGGAAATGCGATCGGCTTAGAAGCAATTAACTTAAACCGACCTTTTGTCAACGATATTTCCCTAGTAATTGAACCCGGACAGTTAGTGGCGTTAGTCGGAGGAAGCGGCGCGGGGAAATCCACATTAATGCGAACCTTGCTGGGAATTGAAACCACAAATCGTGGCGCCGTTTACGTCAACGGCGACGAATTGCGGAAAAACTTTGAATGCTACAGTTCTTTAATCGGTTACGTGCCTCAGGATGATATAGTCCACGGCGAATTAACAGTTACAGAAGCCCTAACTTACGCAATTAAATTGCGCTTGCCGCCGGATGTCGATGTCGAGCAAGTTTTGACAAAAACTCTGACCGATATTGAGATGTTGGACAAGCGAAAAACCCTTGTAAAAGACCTTAGTGGCGGGCAGAGAAAGCGGGTTAGCATCGGCGTCGAATTGCTTGCAGATCCGAAGTTGTTTTTCTTGGACGAACCAACTTCTGGACTAGATCCGGGGCTGGATAAAAAGATGATGGAACTGCTGCGGAATTTGGCAGATAAAGGTCGGACGGTGGTTTTGGTGACGCACGCTACGGCAAATGTCAATTTGTGCGATCGCCTAGTTTTTCTCGGCCGCAACGGCTACCTTTGCTACTTCGGCCCGCCCGCAGATGCTGCAAATTTCTTTGGAGTTCATCAAGCAGACTTTGCCAATATTTATAACGAGTTAGAAATCGGCGAAAAGGTCATCAAAGAATGGGCGAATACCTATCGGAATTCCGCCTATTACCAGCGGTACATAACCGCGCCCTTAAGTCCAAAAGCACCGCAAAAACAAGCACCTCCAGTCAAACTTCCCCAACCCGCCAAAGTTTCCCCAATCAAACAACTGTTTATCCTCGCCGATCGCTATTTCAAGCTAACTTTACGCGACCCAGTTAACGTTGGTTTAGGACTGTTAACTGCTGCTGTTTGCCCGATTTTGCTAGCCGGAATCAAAGATATAGAACCGCTAGTTACCGGAACAGCAGACGATCCAGCGCTGGCTTTTTTAGCTTTGCGAATTTTGTTTGTATTTACATCGGCAGCTATTTGGGTAGGTTTGTCCAGTTCTCTGCAAGAAATTGTCAAAGAATCAGCCGTTTACCAGCGAGAAAGATTGGTGAATTTAGGTTTACTGCCCTATGTCGGTTCCAAGTTTCTGGTGCTGGGAGGATTGGCCTTGTTGCAAACATTGCTAATGACCGCAGTAATTTTAATTGGTTTTAAACAGCCGTCACCGGATATAATCGCTTGGCCGCTGGGTTTGGGAATTACAGTATTTTTAACGCTGTTGGCTAGCATGAGTTTGGGATTGATGGTATCGGCATTTGTGAAGAATGGCAGTCAGGCCAACAGTGCTTTGCCTTTGCTGTTAGTGCCGCAAATTATTTTTTCGGGAGTCTTGTTCAGTCTGGGAAGTTTGTTTAAAATCGAGAAAATCGGTCAGTATATCTCGTGGTTGACGGTAAGCCGCTGGTCTGTGGGTGCTTACGGTAGCTTGGTTAACGTGAACGCGATGGTGCCAAAGCCGATCGAATTACCCGATCGAACAATCTTACCGCAGTTATTCGAGAAAAGCGCCGTCTACGAACCAACTTGGCAAAACCTAGCCTTGAATTGGGGAATTTTAGGATTGCACGCCGCCGTTTATTTGACCGTAACTTTGCTGTTGCAGAAGCGGAAAGATATTTTCAAATAACGCAGAATATGGTTATATTTTCTTAGTCCCTCTCTGCTGGGACTTTCTTTGAGGTGAAGCGATTTCTAATCGCCAAGGGCAAAAGGGCAAAAGTGTAAAAAGCTAGAAAGTCTACGCAGCCACACACGCAACTCGAAAACCGCGGGCCCAGCAGACATCGTTCGGCGCACTGTGGTCACGAGTAGCCGATTGACAGTTAAAATCACTGTAAAACGAACCACCGCGCATCAGCCGATGATTGTTTGTTCCCGTTTCCCAAGAACTTCCGTCAGTCCGTGCAGCATCATAATTATCATGCCATTTATCGCTGCACCATTCCCAAACATTCCCGTGCATATCGTACAACCCAAAAGCATTGGGGGGAAAACTTCCCACATCTGTGGAGTAGTTTGTGTCATAGTTGACTACTTCTGGAGATATACAGTGACAGGTTTCCCCAAAATGGAATGCGGTTGTTGTACCCGCACGACAGGCGTATTCCCATTCGGCTTCACTCAGTAAGCGATATGTTTTCCTAGTTGTTTGCGACAGTTTCTCACAAAATTTGACAGCATCATACCAGGATACATTTTCTACAGGACGTTTTTCACCTTTAAAGCACGATGGGTTGTTTCTCATAACTGCTTCCCACTGTTCTTGGGTGATGGCGTATTTACCTGCATAAAATGTCGGTACTGTGACTCGATACTGCGGAATTCGATCGCCACTAACTGTGTAGATGTCAGGGGGGCCCATCGTAAATGTGCCGCCGGGAATCTTTACCATTTCTAAGCTGACACCGCGCCCTAGGTTTTCACTAAAGTATTCGGCTTGTCGCTGTTCTGTTTTGACGATCCTTCCCCATTGGTAGAGTGTGATGACTTCAAATTGAAAGGTCTCTGCTGGACTTAGTTTTTCGTCAGCTATGATTTTATTTGGTGTTGGTGGTTGTGCAGCAACACACGCAACCCGAAAACCGTTGAATCTCTCGCCATAGATCGGCTGTTCGCAGCTACGAACAGCCGATCGGCAATTGCTCGGATCGTTGGCCCACGAACCACCGCGCAACATCCGACAATTGTTTCCTGATTCCCAAGAACTTCCGTCAGTCGGTGCACCATCATAATTGTCAAGCCATTTATCGCTGCACCATTCCTCAACATTCCCGTGCATATCGTACAACCCAAAAGCATTGGGGGGAAAACTCCCCACATCTGTGGGTTCGTTTGATTCGGTTATGTAGTTGACTAATTCCGGGGTAATCGTTTCGCCAAAATGAAATGGGGTTGTTGTACCCGCACGACAGGCGTATTCCCATTCCGCTTCACTCAGTAAGCGATATGTTTTCCCAGTTGTTTCCGACAGTTTCTCACAAAATTCGACAGCATCATACCAGGATACACATTCAACAGGAAGTTTTTCACCTTTCAAGTACGATGGGTTGTTTCCCATGACGGCTTCCCACTGTGCTTGAGTGATGGGGTATTTCCCTGCATAAAAAGCTGGTACTGTGACTTGATGCTGCGGGCTTTCGTCATCCTCTCGTCCTGCTTCGTCGTTGGGGGAACCCATCATAAATGTGCCACCGGGAATGTAAACCATTTCCAGTACAATACCATTACCTAAATCTTCTGGAAAAAATCGAGCAAATGACTTACGACGACTGTTTTTTTGTCCATCCGCATCGACTGTGATAACATAAAACCCAAAGAGAGGAAAATGGTTTTGTAAACATTGTTTTATATTCTCCTCATCCCGATCTTTCAGCAGTAAAAAAGCAGCAGATTTCACCTGCATTGACTCATCCTGCAATGCTCCAAGTATCAAATCTAAGCCTGCTTCCCCATATTTGGGCGCTTCGGAGAGTGCGGCGATTCTAACTTCGATCGCGGACGAGGCTAAGCGGCGTTTAACGCCGGCGATGCCTCCGAGTACAGCAGCATTGACCGGAATTGAATTTTGACCGCCCTTGACGGCATCGTATTCTCTAGGTTTATTTTGATTGTCAGACATAATTTCAACCAGGTACTTTTGCGAGTTTGTCGGGTTGCAAGGTCGGCATCGCGAGCAATTCCTCAACGGAGAAAGGTTGCGGTTGAGGAATTGCAGCTTCAGCATCCATGAGCTCTTTGATTTTCTCAAAAATCAAAACAGTTTCTGTTTCTCCGTCAGTTAGTTGATCGTAAAAATTAGGTATGGAGAACCAATGTTCAAAAGCAATCTCTAACAAACCGTTAGTTGCTAATTGCACTTGCCAGTACCGAGAATATCTGGCATCAACTATCTCAAATAACGGGGCTGGATTCTCTAGAGGATAATAAGTATAGCGCTCATCGCAAATATAGTACGATAAATTCCCTTGCCATTCAGAGATAGCGTAGACAATATACTCTTTACCTACTATCAGTTTAAATTCTGTTTCTTTGGTAATGTCTAGCGGTGGATTTAGATAATTTTCCGGCAGGTCAGCTCCTTTGTTGGCAATACAGCGAATTTTCATATTCTAAAAAACAGGCTAGTTTTAATTGTACGATCGGGCTGTTATATCATTTCCGTTTAATTCAGAATTGTAAATGAGTTCTTTCTTTTCTAGTGATATCATGTCCGATCGATTGACCACGATCTTGTAGGGGCGGGTTCACCAACAATATTTGCCAAAAACCGACAATTTCAAAAACCCGCCCCGGCTTATATATTATGCGCGATTTATCGGACACGATCTGACAATTATTCGTTGGGTGGGGGCGGGTTTACGAGATTGTTACTTTTAGGCAATTATGGTTGGTGAACCCGCCCCTACGATTTTGTCAACCTGAAATTAAACATAAAAAATCCCCCATTTTTGGGGGATTTAATAAAAGGCGATTACATAGTCTTAGTCTCAGGCATCAAACACTTATCGGAATCGCAGCCCGCAGGCCCTGAATCCATCATTTCACCCAAGTCATAACGACTCAGTGCCACCTGAAAAACATCAATTTGACGGCGCACTAAAACATCTTTCAACATCGTCTCGTAAGTTGCTTTTGCGATCGGTTCAAAAGGCAAACGTGGGAAAGTTTCTAGGGCATCAAAGCGAGACAAAAGTGCAGCCGAAATGTAGCCTTCGTCGTCGCGAATAGCTTCATAAATCCGCGTACCCAAACTTTCAACTTCATTTTCTCGCAACTCAATCGTCGCGCTGGTGTTGTGCCGCACGTAGAACTTTTGCACTTGCATATAAAAGTCCATTTGTGCCGCCGCTGAGAATTTGTTGATCTCAATTTCATCAGCACCGGGTAAATCCGCCCAACTGACAGCCACGGGTATTTCTACTAGCCATTCTGTACAGCGTTCGTCAAAGGGATTGTTCAGCAAATTACCGTTTTCATCTTTGTCAGATTGGGACGGAATTACGTTGTATCCGTAGTCGATGCAGGCGAGGGCTACAGGGTCGTTTTTGCCGAAAGTGATTCGGCGAATGAAACGCTGGGATTTGGGGGGATGCCAGCCGGGAGAAGCACCTGTCAGTAGAGATTTTGTACCCGATGGTTGGACGGTTGTGCAGCGATTGGGGCGTTTCAATGAATGCCGATCGCAATAATCCCATACTACGCGATTCACAATTTCCCGCCAACCAGTCAAATACTCTTCTTCCCGCTGTTTAAACGCAATTCCCTGTGCAGTTTGCGGGCGACCTTCCACCCACCAGCGCAGCCACTCAACGCCAAAAGCATGAACGAAGAAATCGAATAATCCCGTGAAAGATACGCCGACAATCGGGTCTAATTCGCGGCTATATTGATAGCGAGGTTCGCTAAATTTGTGATTGAGAAGTACCGCGACAGATAAACCTGCGGCGGTGAAAGCTTCTTCTTGTTCTTTGAAGTTGTAAGGGTCGATTTGATTGAGGTGAACCTCAGAAAGATTACAGTTTCCAGTTAGGGTATTGCCGAAAACTCCCTTATGAAACTCTGGTTCATTGAAACAGTAAGTATCATGCAATCCTGGTAATTCTTCGACACTTCTGACAACTTGCCATTTACCTTTACCTTTAGCCTTCGTCCCTTTGCTCACATCTAACCGCTGACAAGGAATTTCACCACAGTCAGTAATTTGCAAGTAGTACAAATCCCGGCTTCGGACACCGTAATTAGTGACTGATCCTTGATGAGCACAAAGATTTAGCGATGAGCTAATGCCACACTTGGTCAAAAGTAACTGAACTCTGAAAGCCCGATCGCGATCGGAAAGATAAATTCTGATACCATTACTATTGGTATTCGATCCGTCCGTATCGGCTAATCCAGCAATAAAATGTAAAATTGCTTGCCGATTCCAACTCGCAATTACATTTAGTGCTTCCGGGTTAACTTTCAAACTTTTCAGAAATTCTCCAGAAAAGCTCAAGTTAGTTACATCTGTGAAAGCAGGTAAATAGTCATAGTTTCTTTCAGGCGACTTATTTCCTGCTACTGACAATGCCATTTTGCCTTCGTAAAGTCGAACTTTTGCATTGTCATTTTGGTCTGTAGTTCCATCTCCTACAGCCACACCCAAAGTGTAAGCATAACCTGAATCGATATTCATGCCATCTTCGTACTGAATTGTAAAAGGTTCAGTATGAATGCTATATCGACTTGTATCCATCAAGTCTTTGGTTTGAACTTCTTGGTAAACTTTACCAAAGCGATCCTTGACAAAGAAACGATGATATTCTGTGGCATCCAGATAAGTACCATCAGCAAACTTTACACGGTAAAGTTTGCGTCGTCCAACCTTGGTATTACTCGCTGTCTGAAATGGTGTGACGGAGCTCCATCTTTGACCATTCCAAATTTCGATTTCACTTCCAACAACATCCTTTATTTGATGTAGTCCGTCTTTAGTAATTAGCAAAGTGTCGCCACTGACACAGTGGAAGTTAGAGCCAATAATTTCCAGTTTTGTTATCCTAAAGGCTTTTTATCCTCTAGTTCTACAGATTCCATTTTATCTGTAGCTCGGCGTACTTTTTCATTTACTTTAGTTGTAAATGCCCCGCACTCTTGCCAGGATTATGTTCTTCAATTAAGAAGGTTCACCTGGTACGCTCTACGGTGGTAAAGGACTTTTAATTCCCTTACTTACCTCGGAATTAACATCTCAGTCTTCTCCGATTTTGCGAGGTTTTTAACGTGAGGCAAAATTACTTACCACACGGGTTTAAGCCCAAACGGACTGACCGATGCTCTAATTCTTCCGCAGTCATGTCAGGATAGCGTTCCTGCAACCACTGTTTAGCTTTTCCTTCGTCGTAAGCTTTCAAGAACTCAATTTTAAGACTAGGTGTTGAAAGTAAATCAACGTTAGCTCTAGCTACAGCTTCACCAGCCCATTGAATTGCACCTTCACCAGAATAATACTGTTTGCGAACAGCATCAATACATTCTTCTAATGTCGGTTTGGCATGGAAAACACGGGTATGGTTGGCCATTCTCAAAGCATCGCGTTCTGGATCTATTTTCCAGTTGCCTTGATCGTCTTGTTGCCACAAGTTGTTTTTAGCATTTGCTCCCAGTTCGTCATCAAAAGTAAACTGACGAATTCCGGCGGATCTCCGAATATTACCAGCCACAATTGTGACCGCAGCTTCATCTATCAATACGCAGCATTCAACTGAATTCAACTGCCGTCCGAAAGCTTTATTCAAAATTGCTGAGCAACGTTGATAAAGGTCAGGCAATTTGACTGGATTTGCGACTCCACCAAAACCTTTTAAAGGCTCTCCCACGGGGCGGACATCGCTCAAATCGATGTAAACTTGAACTTCTCCGGCAAATCTTTCATCTGTGGACAATTCCAACAAAGCTTGATAGGATTTCACCCAACCTTGACGGGAATCTCCGACATAAATAGTTGCGGTTTTTTCAGCTATTTTTACTTCGGTTTCTTGACGGCGCAATTCAGCGGGTGTAGAGCCGATTTCACCTTGCATTGTCACGGTTAAGCGGTTGCTAATCGGTGGCAATTGGTTGATGTATTTGGGTTCCAAAACTGCACCGGTGCCGCAGCCCATCATTGCCAAATCCATCAACAAGCCAAAGGCCCGCCAGTCGATAATATTGGTTGAGGAGCAATTATAGGCGCCGGAAAAGTTCTCTGGTTGCTCAATCCAGTTGCTACCGCCCACCCACAGCCAGCGGCCGGAAGCGAGGGTTTTGAGCTCGTTTTGCATCCGGTGTAGGAGCTGTGTTTCTTCGGAGGTGAGGTTTCCGAGCGATGCCAAGCCCTTGACGGTTCGATCGCACACATCGGCCCAAGTCTCCCTTCCCGTGTCGGTACGACGGCTGTACGTCCTGAAAAATACTGGATTGGCTGCGGGTGCTGTTTCGGGGAAATCGGACAGGTGACGTTTCTCGCGGGCACTCGATCGCTCTAATTCTCGAACCATAGGTTGTGTACTGACGTGTCGGAATATATCAACAGACTATGAATATACAACAGGATTCAGATTTAGGGTAAAACCTTGACAAATTTGACAATTTGCACTAAATATGGGGCTTCGGACTCGGGAAGGTCGATCGGGCGATCGCCTCAAAACTTCAGCAAAAAACCCGATTTCTGCTAGAAAACGGGTGAAGCGCAAATCTTGTCAATTGTCAATTCTTTGTCAATAAAAACTCAATATTCGGTAACAGCGGGTCTTGAACAACCCCCACACCGTTGAATCCCCAACGCTGAAGCAGCGTTTTCACCTGAGAACCGGAAATCGATTCTACCCCAAATCGATCGGCAACATCAGCAGCGTGAGCGTTGAGATAGCTCAAAGCATCATAGTCTTCGCGAAACATCAGCAGGTAACTCACCGCCGAATCAGGGTTGGGACAAGCGCTGATATATTTGCCGTCAGCACGAGAACGCAGTAAGTAAAAAACTTGAGATAACATTTTATCTTTATTGTCAAAATAATATGTTACATCAAATTGGGAATTGGGAATTGGGAATTGGGAATTGCCCAAACGATTAGACTTGCATTGCATAAATCTTTGAACGATCGCGAAACTGGAGATTCCAGGTAGATCGACGCAGATGTTTTCCAGATATGAGAGCGGATAAATGCAATACAAGTCGATTTTAGATTGCCCTAAAGTCAATCTAAAATCGCTTTTAATCTAGCATTTAAATTAAGGTCAGTGCCAAACCTTTAATCGATCGCCCGTCGCCAATTTGACCGACAATGGAAGCTTGACCGGTTGTCAGATTAATATTGTACAAACTCGAAACTCCGCCAACATCGATTGCAGCCAAAGCTGTCTCGTTACCGCCGACACTCCTGATATCAAAGCCGAGAACGCTAGAAGCATCAATCCCTAAAGATCCGATCGTATTTAATACTCCATTATTCGGCGGATCTTGTCTCACCAAAACATCCAAATTGCTGTCAATTACAAACAGAGTTGTCGAAGTCGCCCCGGCAAAGTTATTCACATAGGCAGCCCCGGCGCCTACGGGAGGATTGTTAAAATTACGATCGCCCGTCGCATAAGTCAAATTGCGATCGAGTTGAATTCCTCCGGTTAACGTGTCAAAATCGACAATTGCCCCCGTATCTGGGTTAATCCGACCGTTTTCTCCCGCTTGATTGACAAACCGAATTCGATCGACTGTGGGATTGAAATCTAAACCGGCAGCCCCCGGAGTCAGCGGTACGGCGAATTGTCCGCTACCGAGTTGACTTGCAGCCCCAGTCACCGGATCGATCGCGTACAATCGATTGCTACTACCTAAACCGTAAAGCAAACCGTTAGCAGGACGAAAATCAATTCCCAGCAAACTTTCTCCCGGCTGCAATCCCGTTACTGCTGTGTCGCTGAGTAAAGTGCGCGGTGCCGCTTCGTTAAAACCGACGATTCTTTCGGCGCCATTTCTGACAGTTAAGGCGTAAGCTGTAGGCAAAGGCAATGCCAAACCGTTAATCTGTCTTCCGTCGGCAATTCTACCAGTAAAAGAAGCTTGACCGGTACTTAAATTAATGTTGTACAATCCCGAAACTCCCCCGACTTCTAGTGCCGCTACTGCGACATCGCGGCCGCCAATACTTCTGATATCAAAGCCGAGAATGCTAGTTGCATCAACTCCCAAAGATCCGATCGTATTTAACACTCCATTATTCGGCGGATCTTGTCTTACCAAAACATCTGAATTGCTGTCAATTACGAATAGCGTCGTTGAAGTTGCACCCGCAAAGTTATTCACATAGGCAGCCGCAGCCGCCCCCGGAGTTGTGCCAAAATTGCGATCGCCCGTGGCATACACTAAATTGCGATCGAGTTGAATTCCCCCAGTTAATGTGTCAGAATCTACTATTGCCCCGGTATCTGGATTGAGGCGACCGTTTTGACCCGCTTGATTGACAAACCGAATGCGATCGACTGTCGGATTGAAATCAAAACCCACAGCGCCTTGAGTTAGGGGAACCGCAAACTGCCCGCTACCGACTGAATTTGCTTCCCCCGTTTTCGGATTGACAGTATACAAGCGATTGCTAGAACCCACACCGTAAAGCACGCCATTAGCGGGCCGGTAATCAATTCCCAGCAAACTTTCTCCCGCTTGCAATCCAGTCACAGGCAAATCTGAGATGACACTTCCCGGATTAGCAAGGCTAAAACCGACAATCCGATTATCGGGAGTTAAAGCATAAGCCGTTGTCAGCGCTGGAGGCGGGGGATTGGGAAGAATGCTGCTAATATTAGTAGTGAAATCTGTTTGGTCGATCGCACTTCGATTCACACCTCTGAGAGTAGCGAGAAATTCTCCTGTTACCCGGTCTTGAATCACAGTATCATTTCCGGCTTCCAGAATATTCAAGTCGCCAAAAGAGAGTCCGCCCGCCAAACCGATTAAATCTGTACCGTTTGCAAAATCGGCGATCGCATCAGCATTTCCTAAATTAACACCACCGCTGGTAAGGAAAGGATCGGCAGCAGCATAGCGACTCAAAACAAATACATCACCACCATCTCCGCCGATCAGGATATCAGTATCTCTATCTCCCGACAAAACATCATTGCCAGAGTTGCCAAAAATCAAATCATTATTCTTGCCACCAAATACAAAATCGTTATCTTCACCGCCGTTAACACTGTCGCTGCCTAAATCTCCAAACAGAGAATCTCTTCCAGAACTCCCATCAATCGAATCGCCATCTTTTCCACCAAAAATGCTATCATTTCCAGAATTGCCAGCAATTACGTCATTGCCCGTAAAACCAAAAATAACATCATCTTCAGCAGTGCCTGGGAGCGAGTCTGCTTGTATAGTACCTCTAATGTCTGCCATGATATATTGCACATCTAAATTTGACATTCCCAGTGCCTAAAAGCAGCGGGATTTTCAGTACAAAAAATCGCTAATTCGCAGTACGCGCTAATATTACCGAATTTTTTTAGGCTATAAAAGCGCGTTATTTGATAGTTTGCAGTATAGTCATGACAAGTACAACGCAACTGTAAGCTGCCAAGCTTAAGTTTTTAGCGCTGTGAACTTATGAAATCTTGTACTGCGTTCATTAGTGATATACGCTGAATCTCTAATTTTGGATCTGTACAGTCAGAAATTATTTTTCAATTTTAATCTTAAAGCCTCTGAAGGTGAATTTTATTTGTGTAGCAGCGACAACTATCGATCGGTATAAAGTGGATTATATATGGGGATTTGGCATAATAAAAGGCAGGGGCAATCCCCCAGTTGTCCAGTTGGGGTAGGCACGGGGCACTACCCCTACAAATCTGCATGAATGATTTAGACTTGTTATAGATTAAGTCTGCACGGAAAATTCCTCTGGATCGATACCCCCATTTACCCAGCGAATTGCCTCCCTAGCAGATGTCACATTTGGCGGTACTCTCAAAGCATGAATGAATTCCGTGCTCGGACAAGTCATTTTTAACAAATAAATCGGCTCGACATCCGCATTATCTATTTTTAATAGTGCATATTCTTGCCAAGTATCTATTTGTTCTGCTGCCAACTCTTGACAAATGCGATCGTAACCAATTGCTTCAATTAACACTCGCCGAACTTCGGCATTGTCTTCAGATAAAAGCCATTCTGCTTTCCACAAATTGGGATGCACTTGACCGTATTGTTCCGGCAATCTGACACCGTGATAATAGTAAAAATTCCATCCATCCGCAAACTCGATCGCAGGTTCTGCTTCCGCGTGCAAGCGGTTTTCACTGTCAAAGCGCAGGTGGCGGGGGCGATCGCACACCGCGCAAATCTTTTCAAAGGGAAATATAAAACCGCAATGCTCGAAAAGCAGCTTTTGGCAGCGAAGTATTTCTTGTGCCTTTTGGGAAATATTGACGCCTGAAGATATATACAATTCAGTCAAATAGATTTCTTTAAACAAAGTCGTGGGGGTTTCAGGGCAATTAAAACCGAACAAATTATTGGAAAAAACATTCCATATCGTTTGTTTCGATCGCACATAGCTGTCAACCAATTTGTACATTACCGAACTCAGTGTGCTGTCGGCTTCGGGCTCGATTACCATGTGATCGAGCTCATACTCCCATAGATCCGAACTTGCAAATTCTCCCACAGCGGGTATCCATTTCAGGTCTAGATTTTTCCCCAATCTATTGCTGTATTCGTCTGAGCATTTTTGTGAATGGTCGGGTTTGAGCCTGTTGAAGATTTGGGGACAAACGTCGCGGAGACTGCTGCAAATAATAACTTCGGGTTCTTCTAGACCAATAGCGGCATAAGCAACTTTGATGGCTGCTGTGGCTTTTTGAGCATCAATTGGCGTAGTTGAGAGAGTAAGACGTTTCTGTGCGAGTTCGCCTAGCACGCACAGAACGGTAATTTCATTGTTGTCCAGATTAAGTGTTGTCTGATTGGTGAGCGATCGCAAGGCGCTGATGTCGGTAATTTGATTGTTTTCAAGATTCAGTGCTGTCAGATTGGTAAGCGAGCCGAGTAAGCTGATGTCGGTAATTCGATTGCTGTCGAGATCGAGTGTTGTCAGATTGGTGAGCGAGCCGAGGAAGCTGATGTCGCTAATTTTATTGTCGCCGAGATCGAGTGTTGTCAGATTGGTGAGCGAGCCGAGGAAGCTGATGTCGCGAATTTTATTGCCCTTGAGATCGAGTGTTGTCAGATTGGTGAGCGAGCCGAGGAAGCTGATGTCGGTAATTTGATTGCTGTCGAGATCGAGTGTTGTCAGATTGGTGAGCGAGCCGAGGAAGCTGATGTCGGTAATTTGATTGTTGTCGAGATACAGTGTTGTCAGATTGGTGAGCGAGCGGAGGAAGCTGATGTCGGTAATTTGATTGTCGCCGAGATACAGTGTTGTCAGATTGGTGAGCGAGCCGAGGAAGCTGATGTCGGTAATTCTATTGCTGCTGAGATTCAGTGTTGTCATGCTTGAAAGTATCTGCTCCGCTGCTTCAGCGTCATCAGTGCCAGCCTTTTCTAACAACACTTCAACTGTGTGCTTTGCTCCTTCTGAAAGACTGTCAATATGCCTGCACCAGTCGGCAAAGCGACTAAAACTAATTGGCTCGTTTGGTTGTTTTTCTGACATAAAAAACTCCGATATGGGGAATGGGGCATCGGGAATGGGGCATGGAATACCATTAACTGTTCGTATTATGGCTGGTGCAATGAGAAGTTGTTCGGTGATGGTGCGATCGCACTTTTATGGTAATTTATCGCGCAGGAAAAGCCAAGTGTTGAGTTTTTCATCTAAAACATATTTATCACTCTCAGAAAGTGCTGCAATAACTTTCAATCGATTTTTAAGTTTTCTTAACTCGCGAATTTCTGCAATAGGTAGCGTTTTCCAATTAGCAACCTTTTTTTCGACATCTTCCTGCGACTCTTTGATGTTATCCCAAAACCATTCTAAAATTAAGTTAACATCGAGAACAGAATCATCGGAAATTACTTCCTGTTTTTCGATCGCCGCAGCCCGCAACATCATTGAGGAAATCGTAAAAGACTCGCCACTACCTGGTTTTTTGCGATCGGCATCATCGGCTAGAAGATCGTAAATTGCGATCGCGACTTCTGCCCATTTGCGATCGCACAAACCAGAACCATTTTCACCTTTTCGAGCCTTAGCGGAGGAAACATCGGCTAATAATAGCCAGTTAAACCCTTGTGGTTGGGTGGTTTGACCTGAAAATATGTTTTTCACCCAAATCAGTACAGATTCGGCATTTTGTTCGAGAATGCGATCGAGGGATATTGTCGTAGGAGATTGAGTCATAATTTATCTACTCCAAATATTCGATATCAGCATTACTTATATCAACTCCTTGCTGCCTAAAGGCTGTAATTCCTACTTCTAAGCTCTCTGAATTGGGTCTAAAATGCCCGCTGTGATTGCTGATTGTTAGCAAAATATATAAACCGTTGCTGCCGACTATCTCGGCTTCTCCCGCAGCCAAAACAGGCTGACCGCGAGTTATAACCGTATGGTAAATTTCATTGTTAACATCTAAAAATTTCGGAATTACAAGGAGTTCTGGGTTTGTTGTCACTGCCCATTTGACAGTCCCTTCATTAATTATATCGTCAAATCCTGCTTCCCCCACTTTAATGGGTCTGATGCCTAACTCATCTGCCGATCGAAGTTCATCATTTAGCGTCGCGGGGGACTGATTGGAAAAGCGAGGGCTAGGAACATTATTTGAAAATGATTGTGTCACAACAGAATTTAACGAGAATCAAATTTATAGTCAAATATGATTCTATCACTTCAAATCTTCCAATTTAATCCTCGGATCGATCGCCTTCAGCAACAAATCCGCAAACAAATTACCAACAATCAACATCGTAGCGCCCATCATCAAACTCGCCATTACCAAATACAAGTCTTGATTGTTCACCGCTTCCAAAGTCAGCTTACCCAAACCAGGCCAATTAAAGAAAAATTCCGCAATAAACGCACCGCTCAACAAACTAGCAAACTCAAAACCTAATAACGTCACCAACGGATTAATCGCATTCCGCAGAGCGTGAATGTAAATTACTCGATTGTCCGGCAAACCTTTAGCCCGTGCAGTTCGGATATAATCTTGACGCAGCACGTCTAACAATTGTCCGCGCATCAATCTTTGTAAGCCAGCAAAACCTGTGACGCTGAGGGCGACTGTTGGCAAAATTAAGTGCCAGCAATAATCGAGGATTTGACCCCACCACGGTAAGTCTGCATGATCGATGCTTGTCATTCCTCCGACTGGGAAAAGGGGCGAAGTATTTTGAGCAAAAAATAGCAGCAGCAAAGCTGTGATAAAGCTGGGAAAACCCTGGCCCGTGTAGCTGACTACTTGCAAAACCCGATCGACAGTTTTATTCTGATTAACGGCCGCGACAATTCCCAAAGGCAGTGCGATCGCCCAAGTTACAATCAAAGATGCGATCGCCATCAACAACGTCGCCGGTACTCTTTCCCACAGCAGCGACGCTACGGATCGCTGATACACAAAGCTCGTGCCAAAATTCCCCTGTGTCAGAATTTGTTTCAGCCACAGCCCATACTGCACAATCGCTGGTTTATCTAAGCCGAATTGCTGTTCGAGTTGCTTGAGTGTTTCCGGCGAAATCTTCGGATTTTGACTCAAAGTATCTAAGTAATTTCCTGGTGCGAGCTCAATAATTGCAAAACACAGAGCCGATGCTAAGAATAGGGTTAAAAGTGCCTGCAACAGTCGTTTGACAACATAAGTAAATGTCTCGCTGCCAAATAAAGAATTCAACATTCGCCAGTTTCGATTAGATTTAATAGAAGTCATACCATTTTAGATTTTAGATTTTAGATTTTAGATTTTAGATTGAGAATTTGGGATTTTTGATTGATTAATTGTTTGTGAAGCATCGATCGCAGCTCATACGATCCCTATATGTTTGCAGTAATGACAGAAGTCGTGGCTTGCGGGTTTAAGAATGCGGACTAAAGTCCTCACTACAAACCTCTTTTATTACGGTCAATTGATCGGACAATTGACAATTGACAACTGACAACTGACAACTGTCAACTGTCAACTGTCAACTGACTACTGACTAATATTCGACTAGCGAGACGATCGGCACATCCGGCAATTTCTGCCTCCCGCCCAAAGCCAGCAATTCAATCACAAAAGCAAAACCGACAAGCTCGCAGCCCGCTTGCTGCAACAAATTAGCCGTCGCGGCCGCTGTTCCGCCAGTGGCGATCAAATCGTCCACAACCAGCACCCGGCTGCCGGATTTCATCGCATCTCGGTGCATTTCCAGTCGATCGACACCGTACTCCAACTCGTACTCAGCAAAAAGAACTTCTCCAGGCAGTTTTCCCGGTTTGCGGACAGGAATAAAGCCCACTCCCATTTTATAAGCCAAAGGCGTGCCAAAGATAAAGCCCCGCGATTCCATGCCCACCACATAGTCAGCAGACATTTCAGAGCATTTTTCAGCTAAACTGTCAATACTGTAGCTCAGTCCTTGCGGGTTGCAGAGCAAAGTTGTAATGTCTCGAAACATAATTCCCGGCTTGGGGAAATCAGGAATGTCGCGAATCAGAGATTTGAGATCCATAAGCTTGCAGATCGGCGTTGAGGGTAACGAGGCATCAAAAATGCTACAATCATAACGTCAATCGATTTTAAATTTTAGATTTTAGATTTTAGATTCACTATATGTAAACAAATGTCATAATTTCCTAACGACAGGGTTGAATATCAAGATTTGTCAACCTATGATCTAAAGTCAAAAATATAATATCTAAAATCCAATGATCAAGTTGGCAGCACGAGTGGGTGAGGTTCCTCCTTCCATAACCTTGGCGATCGCAGCTAAGGCAAAAGCTATGAGGGCCGAAGGGATTGATGTATGTAGTTTGAGCACCGGAGAACCCGACTTTGATACCCCCGAACACATTAAAGCGGCGGCAAAGCAAGCTTTGGATGCGGGGAAGACTAAGTACGGCCCGGTGGCTGGGGAAGCGCAGTTGAAAGCTGCGATCGCCCGCAAACTCCGCAACGACAACAATCTCCACTATCAACCGGAAAATATCATTGTCACCAACGGCGGCAAGCACTCCCTCTACAATCTGATGATGGCTCTGATCGAGCCTGGAGATGAAGTAATTATTCCGGCTCCCTACTGGCTCAGCTATCCAGAAATGGTCAAACTCGCCAGCGGTAAGCCCGTAATTGTACGGACAGATGCTTCTACAGGATATAAAATTACACCGGAACAACTGAGTGCAGCGATTACTCCCAAAACCAAGTTATTCGTGCTGAATACGCCTTCTAACCCGACGGGAATGGTGTACACTCCAGCGGAAATTAAAGCGCTGGCCCAGGTGATAGTCGATCGAGATATTTTAGTCGTTTCTGACGAGATTTACGAAAAAATTATATATGACGGCGCCAAACACGTCAGCATCGGTTCCCTGGGCAAAGAAATCTTCGATCGCACCATCATTAGCAGCGGTTTTGCAAAAGGTTACTCAATGACAGGCTGGCGGATTGGCTATTTGGCCGGGCCGATCGAATTAATTAAAGCCACCAGCACCATTCAAGGACACAGTACCTCAAACGTGTGTACTTTTGCACAGTACGGCGCGATCGCAGCTTTGGAAAGCAGCCAAGAGTCTGTGGAAAAAATGCGGTTAGCTTTTGCCGATCGGCGTGAAGTAATATTTGAATTGCTTGAGGCGATCCCTGGAATTAGCTGCATCAAACCAGACGGCGCTTTCTATATGTTTGTCAATATCAGCAAAACTGGAATGACTTCTCTGCAATTTTGTGATGCTTTCTTAGAACAGCATCAAGTAGCAGTTATTCCAGGGATTGCGTTTGGTGCAGACGACCACATTCGCTTGTCTTATGCCACCGATTTAGGCACAATTAAAAAAGCTGTAGAAAGGCTCGATAAATTTGTCCGAAGCATCTAAAAATTAGTCAGTTGTCATTTGTTAGTTGGCAGTAGTCAGTTGGCTGTTGGCGGTTGTCAGCAGTCATTAGTGCGAGCGTCCCCGCTCGCGAACCTTATCATTAGTCAGTAGTCATTAGTAGTAACTGCTTTCCTCTCAACTGTCAACTGTCAACTGTCAACTGTCAACTGTCTAAAGCTGTTTGGTCATAATTTCCTTTAGCAAATCCAGTCCCTTCTTGACTCGCCGAGAAACAGTCACCGCGCTGATACCCAAGCGTTCGGCCGTTTCCTTCTGCGTCAAATCGTACAGAAAAACAAACTCCAATATCTCCCGAGTCCGTTGTTCCAACATCGCCAAAGCTTGCTGTACGCGAATTTGATCCTCTTGCGCCAACTGAAAACTCCGATACTTGCTATCGGGCACCAATTCTCCCAGACAAGTCGCGCCCTCATCTTCATCTTGCACTGGCGCGTCTAAACTTAAAGGCGATCGGTTGAGATGCGCTAACTTAATTTCTTGCCATTCTGCCACAGAAACCTCAAGCACTGCTGCTACTTCAGCATCCGTAGGTTTGCGGTTGAACTGTACCTGCAAATCCTTGATCGCTGCGACAGACTTGCGTTCCAGGGCCAACCAGTGGCGGGGAACTCGCACAGAAGGGCTTTTGTCCCGCAAGTAGTGTTGAATTTCGCCGCGAATGTAGGGAATTGCAAAGGAACTAAAAGCGTGTCCCTTCGAGATATCAAATCGCTCGATCGCCCTAATCAACCCAATACACCCAACTTGCTGCAAATCATCGTAGCTTTCACCGCACTGATTGATCCAGTGGTAAACTTCTTTTCGCACCAGTCCAATATTCAGTTGAACTAACTGATTGCGGACTTCATTCGAGCCAGAATGTTGGTACTCGCGCAACAATTGCAAATTTTCGCTTTTTAGCTCGTTGGGGATTGTGGTAGACATGGTTGCATAAAGGTTGGTAGAGCAGGGGACTGATGTTGCTTTAGACCTAGTTTTTAATCTAGTCTAAAAAAATTAATCTTGCTGTGGTGTAATCCTAGCACTTATATATCTGTGACAGCAGACACACCAGTCAAAATTTGGGACTGTGCATGGATTTGAGGGAATTAGTCAATTTTAAATTTTAGATTTTAAATTTACTCCACAGATTAATTTAGGAGCTTCTATTTGGGTCTAAAATTTGGCGATCGACTTTAAGCGATCGTCAGGGCTTCCGTTTTTGGTCGGGGTCATCCCAGAAGTGTTCAGCAAAATCCGTATTTTACCAGAAAGAATTGGTTGAAAGCCCGCCCGCCTAATCGGGAGAAATTAAAATCAGACTATTCATTACTCCAATCCTCTTACTTCTAGGTAGAGGTCGCTCTTAAACTGTCAACTGTCAACTGTCAACTGTCAACTGTCAACTGTCAATTGAATGATGTTTATTTTTCACACCATATTGTAGTGGCAAATTTGTTTAAACGCAATACTTCAATTAATCAAAAATCCTAATTTAATAACTGGCAACTCAATAACACTTTAAGCATAGATTTAGTCATTAGTCAACAGTCTTCAGTTATCTTTCTAAAGACTGTTGACTAATGAAAGGCGAGCAGTAGCTTTAGGACAAAAAACTGCTCAAGTTCGTTGGCGAAGCCCTCGCAGAGGATCGATCCAGAAAGACAATTTTACGAAACAGAAGGCTCAATCCGAGCGTAAAACAAACCACGAATTTTCACGTCCAGAGCAGGTCTAGCTCCCAAATCAGTATCAGAAGGCTGCACGCTTTCAAAAATCCCCCCAATTTCGCCAGTAGCGCTGTTGACCTTAGCAATTTGGAGAGAAATTTTGCCAGCCTTGGTACGGGTGTCAGCTAACTTAACATTAGAGCGTTTCAGCTTGGAATTGTCAGTAGCCGGCAACGCGACAGCATTGTCGTAGCCCGTCGATACACCGCGACCTTTAGGATCTAAAAAGCCTGCGCTGCGGTAAGAAGGAACGTTAAATTCCCCTTGAAAATCGGTAGAAGTATTGAGCGCAACGACTCCCGGATCGGAAGTAGCCACTAACTCTTTAATGGTGAACAAGAAAGGTACTTGCTCTCCACCCGGTAACTGAACTGTAATTGCTTGAAAGTCCAAGCCGTCCTCTTCTGTAAAAGTCAGAGTACCGTCATTACCAACCTTGAGCGTACCTTGAACTTGGTCAATGCTCGACGTGAACCGTGTCAACAATTTACCAGGCACAAATTCTGCCTCTTGGCGTTTGTTGGCTGCTTCTTCCTTCACAAAGTAAGTTGTGGGCTGCAAACACATACCAGCCAGTTTATAGGTGCCACCCGCTTCAATGGGGATCGATCCCCGAGAAGTTTCTGCCAAGCTAGGGCAGTTATTGGCCAATCCTGTACCTCTAATCTCGTCGTAGGTGAGCAACTCGGTAGTCGCCACCGTCGTATCAGTAGGAGCAGAAGAACAAGCAACCAGCGCACTCATGCAAAATGCTAAAAGTGCAACAATTAAAGCACGATATTTCATTTCCAACCTCAATATCCAACATCGGATTATATTAAGAAAAAGCCCTAGTTCGAGCAAAATATAATTGCCCGCCGGCAGGCTAGGCCAGCGCCATAGCAGCATTTAGATCCAGATCGCTTGCTTCACCGACACTGGCTTTCACTCAAAAAATCGAGCTAGTGCGGTGAAAATAAGCAAGAACTTATGATTTCTCAATCATGTTCGGATCGCAGCCCAATACACATGGTACGACGGGTTGTGCTCTTTTCCTGACTTGGATTGGAAATAAATCTTGCGATCGTCAACCCACTTAAGTTACGTTGCTTATTGGCCCCGAATGGCGATCGCCACTAGCTCGATTAGTCGGCTCACCAAAAGGCTGGGGACAAACGCCTTGTAGATTTCAAAGGAAGCAGCGGTATGGACAACGGCAAAAATTTAGAGTCAGAAAAGTTGCAGTCTCAACTGCAATCGCTGACAGAGGCGATTCGGACTTTAGCCGAAAGTTGTCAGGGAGACAGTGTGCTGCTTTTGACCCTGCTGCGGGCCCTGGAAGCTTCGCACCAGGAAATTCGGGACGGTTTGTTCCAAGCATCTTTTCCCGACAACCGCCAAGCAGTTTACAAACTGCTCAGGAATATTGAAGCCAATGGCGGCTGGCCTTACATCCAGCGTATGAAACTTCGATCGATCTTGGGGTACGCCCAACAATTATCTCCACTAGAAGATGATCCGGCCAAGTCTGAAAATGACTCGGCCGGGACTGAGGAAGACCTTAAATAGTGATGAGTTTTGAGTTTGTGACGTTGACATTAACTCAAAACTCATCACAGAAGGGCGCTGTTGCACCTAGAACCCGAAAGGTGTAGGAGGTACGGCTATCGGACTCGGCAGCATCGCAGGAAATACCGGCATCTGGCCGGGCATCGGCAAAAGTCCTGGAGTAGGCGTCGGGGCGATCGACTTAAAGTCGTAGTCGTCGGAGTTGGAGTCGTAGTCGTCGGAGTTGGAGTCGTAGTCGTCGGAGTTGGAGTCGTAGTCGTCGGAGTTGGAGTCGTAGTCGTCGGCGTTGGAGTCGTAGTCGTCGGAGTTGGAGTCGTAGTCGTCGGAGTTGGAGTCGTAGTCGTCGGAGTTGGAGTCGTAATCGTCGGAGTTGGAGTCGTAATCGTCGGAGTTGGAGTCGTAATCGTCGGCGTTGGAGTCGTTTCCGTTCCCGTAGTAGTCGTAGTAGTCGTAGTCGTAGTCGTCGTAGTCGTCGGCCTGGGGGAAAACGTCCCACTCACACTGATAAAATCAGTGGCATCGATCAGCGCCGACGGAGTGTTGACCAAAATTGCTAACAGCTTCCCGTCGATCGTAATTACCGTATCTCTGAGATTGGCACCATTACCTTGGCGAACTTGCAATTGACTGAAAGATAAACTGCTCGGCAGCCCAAAGAAATCCTCAGCCTCATTGTAATCAGTAATTAAAACCAAACTTCCCGGGCCGGCTCCCAATCCAAAAATATCACTGCCGCTACCGCCAGTTAGAGTATCGGAACCCTCACCTCCAACCAGAGAATCATTACCCTCTGCCCCAAATAAATTGTCATTGCCAAAACTACCCAAAATTGTATCGTCGCCCAGACCTCCGGCCAAAGAATCATCGCCAAAACCGCCGTCGAGAACATCATTACCTTTGCCACCAAATAGGAAATCATTACCTTCATCTCCCATGAGGCAGTCGTCACCTTGATCGCCGCGAATGGTATCCAAACCGCTGCCACCAGAAAGTGTATCGTCAGCCTTGCCGCCGAATAGTTGGTCGTTGCCGGATTCTCCCAAGAGCGAATCTCTGCCAGCATTGCCATACAAAGTATCGTCACCGTCACTGCCGGCCAAATAGTCGTTGCCATCAAGGCCAAACAGTTGATCTCGCCCGCTACCGCCGTTGAGAGAATCGTTCCCAAAATCCCCGTAGAGATAGTCATCATCACTATTTCCGAACACGGAATCGTCGCCGTCATTCCCTCTGAGGGTATCGTTGCCAGTACCCCCGGCAATCACATCATTGCCTCCGTTACCACGAACCAAGTCGTCCCCTGCATCTCCCAACAAGCTGTCTAACCCGTCGTTGCCATCGAGAGTATCGTTACCCAAACCGCCGCGAACCGAGTCGTCCCCATTGCCACCGGAAAGAAAATCGCGGCCTTGGTTGCCAATGAGCTCGTCATTTCCTTCACCCCCAAGCAGCGAATCTGCTCCATCGCCTCCGAGAAGCTGATCGTTGCCTGCGTCGCCCTCTACGGTATCATCTCCATTCGCGCCCAGCAGTGTGTCATCGCCATCTAAGCCGCGAATTCGATCGCCCTGCGGAGTACCTAGAATAAAGTCGTTGCTGTCCATGCCGATCAGGTTTGCCATAGGGGATACACCGCTCCTCAATAAAATAAATTGTTTAAAGTATGTCAATCGCCTTCGTGACAAGGGATTGCTGCTCGCCTACGTTAGCATAGTTGAGATTTTGGCAATCTGGCGCAGGAGTGCCGGAAATTTTGCCAGTGTCTGGAGTGGTGGCAAATAGGTTCGATCGTTCGCACTTAAAGTCCAATCGCAAAGCAGAAGAGCTTAAAATCGCGATCGTCAAGAATGACGAATGTTCGCTCGGGGGGGACGATCGCACTTCTGACCAATGACCAATGACTAATGACTTTCTTGGCTAACAGGTAACACGATCGCAAATTCAGTCCCCTTTCCCAGATAGGAATTCACCTCAATTGTACCGCCGTGGGTCTCGACCACGATTTGACGGGCGATCGCCAATCCCAACCCCGTCCCTTTACCCACTCCCTTAGTGGTAAACAGGTGGTCGAAGATGCGATTTTTTACCTCGGACGACATTCCCTTGCCGTTATCGGCGATCGTAATTTTGACGCTCTTATCTTCTAAAGAGGTAGTAATGACAATTCGATTGGGAGCCAGTTGAATATCGGCATAACTGCGTCCGAAATTTGATTCATCCAGAGCCTCGATCGCATTTGCCAAAATATTCATAAATACCTGGTTTAACTGTCCGGCATAGCATTCTACCATAGGAATTTTACCGTATTTTTTAACAACTGCTATTTCCGGGCGATTTTCCGACGCTTTGAGGCGATGTTTTAAAATTAAAATAGTGCTATCAATACCTTCATGAAGGTTGAAAGGAATGGGGAGCTCGCTATCGGCACGAGAAAATGTCCGCAAGCTCGTGCTAATGTCTTTAATCCGGTGCGCTCCTTCTCGCATTGAATCAATTAACTTCGGTAAATCTTCGCGGATGTATTCAAGATCGATCGCTGCTATTTCTTCTTGAATTGCCTCGCTGAAACTACCAGATTCTTGCTTGACTAAATCGAGCAAGCCAAACAAATCTTTGATGTAGTCTAAAGCGTGTTGAATGTTGCCGCTAATAAAGCCAACCGGATTGTTAATTTCGTGGGCAACCCCAGCCACCAAGTTACCCAAAGCTGACATTTTTTCGCTTTGTACCAATTGTAATTGAGCAGAGTGAAGTCGATCGTATTGTTGTTTCAATTCTTGATTAGCTTGCTCTAATGCCTGATTCATCGACTGGAGTTGGCGATTCTGTTCGGCTAGTTGTTGAGCTTGTAGAGAATTTTCCTGTTTCAATAGTTTTTGTAAGCGACTGAGTTCTAAATGAGTAGAAATCCGAGCTAAAACTTCCTCTGCTTGAAATGGTTTCGTGATGTAGTCCACTCCACCTACACTAAAAGCTTTCACCTTATCCATCATTTCATCCAAAGCACTGATGAAAATCACCGGAATATCGGCAGTTGATTCGTTAGCTTTGAGATGTTGACAAACTTCGTAGCCATCCATTTGTGGCATTTGAATATCCAGCAAAATCAAACTAGGAGATGATTGTTCAATAACTGCTAAAGCTAACTTGCCGCTGGGAAATGCTCGCGTCAGGTAGCCCTTTTCCTTGAGAAGATTGACAAGCAGATGTAAATTGGCGGGTGTATCATCAATAATAAAAATTTGACCTTTACTCTCGTTCATATTTTACTCCTTTTAGGATATAGCAGCCGCAATTAAGTTCAAAATCTTCTCATATTCAAAGTTATGCAAACTCTTCCCGAGTTCCTCAGCTAAAAACCGATCGCGATTAGCTATTTGTTGCACCAACTCAGCCATCAACTCCTCATCTGAAAACATCACTGCCTCTTGTAGTTGAGCTAATATATCCCTGGGAATTTCTGCCAGCGTCTCTACATTTAAAATTACTTTGGGAGTTTTTATTTTCTCATTTTCATGACTTAAATCTTCATAAACATATTTCACTCCTATCTGCTTATTCATGGCAATAAATATTTCTTGCTCTCGAAACGGTTTTCT
This sequence comes from Microcoleus sp. PH2017_35_SFW_U_B, assembly GCF_020737865.1. Taxonomy (NCBI): domain Bacteria; kingdom Bacillati; phylum Cyanobacteriota; class Cyanophyceae; order Oscillatoriales; family Microcoleaceae; genus Microcoleus; species Microcoleus sp. PH2017_35_SFW_U_B. Next base: position 12,742 of record NZ_JAEQDE010000098.1, on the reverse strand, counting down.
CAAGAAATCATCGCAACCCGCCGCTAGTACCACGGCTCTCTCTTCTTCTAATACGCTAGCAGTTAAAGCAATAATTGCCGTTGCTTGACCTTTAGTGTAAGATTTAATTGTTTTAGTCGCCGTGTAACCATCGATCACAGGCATCCGCATATCCATCCAAATTAAATGTGGCTCCCACTCCTGCCAAATAGCCACTGCTTCTTGTCCGTTACAGGCTTCCTGAAGTTCAAATCCCAAGGGAGATAGCAGTTTAATTAATAACTGACGGTTTGTCGGTTTGTCGTCCACAATCAGAATCCGATATCGCGGTTGATTTGGCTCTAGAGCTATGATGCGCCGAGTCGGTTGCTGGGCGACAATATCGCTGGCTTCTACCTCAGTAAGTTGAATATCAAACAGGAAATTCGTGCCTTGTTCTACTACACTTTTTACTGTAATATCTCCCCCCATGAGACGCACGAATTGGCTGCTGATAGGCAAGCCCAAACCCGTACCTTCTTGAGCTTGTTTTCCGGTTTCTGTTTGCGTGAAAGCTTCAAACAAATTCCCAATTTCTTCAGGCCCAATCCCGGCTCCTGAATCTTCGATTTCAAAATGTATGGTGTGGGTTTTGTCGGCAGTTTCTTTAACGGTTACTCTGACGGAAATACCTCCTTCTTGAGTAAATTTGATGGCGTTGTTAATGATGTTAATCAGCACTTGACGCAATTTCACGTCATCGGTACGGACGTAGCGAGGTAGATGGGGTGCTGATTCCATGAGTAACTGCAAACCTTTCTCTTCTGCCTTCATTTCAAACATATCGTGTATGTCCTCAAGTAGCCGATGCAAGTCGAAGTTTTTTTGGTTGAGAGTGGTTTTGCCTGCTTCGATTTTAGACAGATCGAGGACGTTGTTAATTAGGGTGAGCAGGTGTTCGCCACTGCGAGAGATGATGCCGACACTTTCTTGATGTTCGGGAGGCAGAGTTTGAGAGCGAGTCATGATTTGAGAAAAGCCTAGAATGGCGTTGAGGGGAGAGCGCAATTCGTGGCTCATGTTGGCAATAAATGTGCTTTTTGCCTGATTGGCTACGTCGGCTTTTTCTTTAGCTATTACTAATTCTGCTGTTCTTTCTTCTACTCGGTGTTCGAGTTCATTGAAAGAGGTTTTGAGTTGTCCTGCCATCTGATTGAATGAGATAGCTAATTCTCCTAATTCATCAGCGCGATCTAAATCTACAGCCTGACTTAAATCTCCTCGGGCAATAGCTTTAGATGCTTGATTGAGGCGGCGAATTGGTTGTGTCACCCATCGAGCAGTGACAAAACAGACCCCAGTTGCTACTATTAATGCTGCCATGCACAACAGTATAGTTGTCTGAGTATTGGAGTTAATTTGCTCCATGAAATCTGCTTCTGGAACTACTACAATTACTAACCAATCAAGTCCAAAATTATCTTGGAAGGGCATAACTTGAATAAATTGTAGCTGACCAGAGATGGTGAATTCTAGTTGTTGTTCCTGTTTTATATTACTCAAATTGTCAAATTTTTTGGTTAAACTTTGAGCAGTTGCGCTAATTAACTTATCCTTACTGTCTAATGCTTTAAGGCGTTGGGGTTTTGCATCCTTTTGATTTTCTAATGTAAATAGCTGCTGTTTGGTTGAACTTGCTACTAAAAATCCAGATTTTTCGATAATAAAAACCTGCCCTGACCGACCGATTTTGAGATTATTTAGAAATTGACTAATAGCTTTTAACGAAAAAGTAGTACCAATAAAATATTGAATTTTTCTGCTATCATTATAAACAGGCGATATAGCAGTTATCTGCGGTTGGAGGCTAATAAATTCAGGATAAATTTCACTCCAAGCCTGCTTTCTTTTCCGTTCGTCATTAATGAACCAAGGTCGGATATAAGGATTAAATTTTGTGGTACTTTTTTCTAGATTTTCCGTGCGATTTCCCCGAGCATCTATTTTGGAAAAATAAGGGTAAAAGCCTGTATTACTGTTACTCATATAAAATTGCAGTGAATTATCTTTAGCCCTCCGCTCAATTCCAAATAAATCTCCTTGCGCCGAACACAAAGAAATCCAGCTTACATAATCAAAAAACTGCATTTGTTGCCAAAGTAATCGATCGGCTTTTGGATTCTGTTTCTTCAAATCGAAACTCAATTCCCTGCGAGCAATCGCATCTGCATTCAGCCTGTTAATCAGAAAAGGTTTCTCTAGATAATTGTCCAGATACATTTTGACTCGATCGCTAACTTCGCTTCGCAGTTGAGCCGCTACATCATTAACAGCTTTCTGCCCGTTACGCAAGGACAGATAGCTAACCAATCCTACAGCAGCAAATATTTGCAGTACAAAAGGCACAATTAAGACTGTTCGCAGGGAAACTTGCCTGGAAGTTTGAGAAAAAATGTAATTTAACTTTTTGAGTGTCACGATCGCTTACAAGTTGCTAGGATTACTAATTTGATTTTTTTAAAGGATACTCTAAAATTTGGTATTTCGTTCTTGATAGCCAGCAGTTTTCAAAGCACCAGAAAACACAGACAAGTTAGTAGCGTTGTCATCCACGATCGAGATAAACGGTTGGGTTTGGCATGGCATGGGTTTCGGCTTCTATTAAGCGAGGTAGTTTTGGATAAATGTTCGCAGTTGTGGCTCTTCATTACCTTTTATGCTAATTTATTAATTAAACATCATAAATTGCCTGTAAAATCAACGATTCTAGTGGATGGTCGCGAAAGTCAGCACCTCAAATGATAGCCATAACGAATAGACTTATTGACCAGAAAGGGTTTCAGCCAACTTCACGGACACTTTTAGCATAACAAGTAATGAAGAGCCGCAGTTGTTTGAGTTCGCAAGCTTCAGCAAGGCGGATAACTTCTCGGCTAAAAGCCGTCGCATTTGCATCCTGAAGTTCCCCGGCGACTTCGATATCTTCGATCGCCTCGCCCGAACAATTTATATAGATCCCAACTCGATCGATATTTTAACTTGCGGTTGCTGGTATTGTAAACGATCGGGAATTACGCAGACGCGATGGAAAACTGGGTTTTTGACTTGACATTTCAGGACGCATTTCGATCCGCGATCTGCAGTAGATTGCTGGTTTCTGAAGTACATTCAATAGCCTGTAGGGACACGGCATTGCCGTGTCCCTACCTCTGGTATGTCCCGAACATACCTGAAAAATGCTGTAATTTACTTGATGTTTAACATTCTAGGCATCAACTTGTCAAAAATATTATCCCGCATAAATGGGAAGGGTAATGATAAATTCTGTACTTTGTCCTGGAGTAGAATTAACTGTGATATTACCGCCATGTTTTTCGACAATAATTTGACGGGCGATCGCCAATCCCAATCCCGTGCCTTGCCCCACAGCTTTTGTGGTAAATAAATGGTCGAAAATCCGCTCTTTTACCTCGGACGACATTCCCTTGCCGTTATCGGCGATCGCAATTTTCACAGATTCACCTTCTACCATTGTGCGAATAGTAATCCGATTTGGATTGTTTTCAATTGCCGCAAAACTTCGTCCATAATTTGATTCATCTAGGGCATCGATCGCATTGCTGAGCAAATTCATAAAAACTTGGTTCAGTTGACCGGGAAAACATTCGATTTGAGGCAGATTTCCGTAATCGGTGACAACTTCGATCGCCGGACGGTGTTCGTTAGCTTTCAGCCGGTGTTTGAGAATTAAGAGCGTACTGTCAATGCCATCATGAATATTAAAGGGAACTTTGTAGTCTTTGTCAGCCCTGGAGAAGGTGCGGAGGCTGGTGCTGATGCCGCGAATGCGATCGCACCCTACTTTCATTGATGACAGCATCTTGGGCAAATCTGATAAGGCATACTCCAAATCAATATCCTCAGCATCTTGTTCGATTTCTTTGCCGGGATTTGGCAGCTTTTCTTGATATAATCTCAAGTGGTTAATCACATCTTTGATGGTAGTCGTTGCTTCGTCAATATTGCCGTTAATAAAGCCGACAGGATTGTTGATTTCGTGGGCGACTCCGGCGACGAGATTGCCCAAGGCGGACATTTTTTCGCTCTGTACGAGCTGTAACTGGGCTTGTTGCAAGTCAAAGAGCGATCGTTCTAATTTTTGGGCATAAGCTTGAGATTGTTGGTACAAGCGGGCATTTTCGAGCGAAATCGCTGCTTGGGCGCACAACATTTGGATGACTTGAGTGCGATCGCCAGTAAATGCCCCAATAGTCAAGTTATTTTCTAGATACAGCAACCCAATTAATTTACCTTGATGCAAAATCGGCCCGCAAAGAAGACTTTTGGGTTTTTGCTCCATCAAATACGGCTCTGCCATAAAATCGTTTTGTGCTGCTGCATTATCCAAAACAACAGTTTTCAAAGTGCGCTTGACGTAGTTAACCGCAGCAGCAGGAACCTCTGCACTAGCTGACAGCGGCACAGACATTGAGATGACATTTTCCTTGATAGAGGCGACAGCTTCGACTGCGAGATTCCCCTGCTTAACCAACAGCAGAACTGCTTTTGTAGCCCCGGCATTTTCGAGCAACACAGACATTAGTGCCGCCTGCAATTTTTCTAATTCAATTTCACTCGATAGAGCTTGGGAGGCTTTAAAAATAGTGTCTAAATCTAGGGCTTCGGAAATACTACTGCTGCTAGATTGAGTTGTTTGGAAGGTTTGATGTAAAACTGAGGATTGATTGATGGTTTGTAGCCGAATTTCGCTGATTGCAGAACGGTTTTGTTTGGTCTGAAATATGGGAGCAAGAAGTTCGGGATAGCGTTGTTCTAAGTCATCAATTTTGGCTTTTGCACCCCAGCGTGCATAACCGTAGTAGGCATTTGCCAAATAATCCTGGGCAATTTTTTCTTTACCCCAGTCTAGATAAAACTTGGCAGCAAGTTCGTTGGCGAGGGCTGCTTCATAGCCATACTCGTGAGTCTGAGCTTGGGCAATAGATTGGTCATACAAATCGATTGCTTCTGATTTTTGCCCGTTGAGCCGGGCTTTTTCTGCTTGGATCAAAAGGCACTTATGCTCAATATTTTCTGGACAATCTTGCTGCCAACGGGTTAACCGTTCTTCCAGAGGTAAGATGGCTTGCCAATGGGACTGACGCTCAGCAGCATCGTCAGCAATCTCAATCAGTGCCAAGTGCATGAGTATGACATAAAAGACACTGGACGGCACTTTGGCATGGCTGGGAACAGTTTCCTCAATGATGTGGAGTTGAGGAATTAATTTTGGATAGGTAGCTTGTTGATTGAACAGGAAAGCATGACGAATTTTGACCGAATAAAACCATGCCAAATGATAGGGCGCGTCGTGATATTTTTGCAAATACTCTGCTTCACTGAACCCTTCATCATCAAAGCTCAAGGGGGTGGTTGTTAACCCCAGAAGATGACGAATGGGTTGCAGCACACCAACGGTGAGGGCATCGAGATTCTCTAAACTTTTAATCTGACGAAGAAACTCTGTATGGGTTTGGGCGATCGCATACAGGTCATTCAAGTTTTTGCCATAGGTCAACCGATCGGAGCCACTTTGGATGATCGTGAAGCCTACGGTCAGCCAGTTCCCAGCATCCATCCCACACTTAAAAGCATTGTCATAGTAGGTATCGGCTGCTTGCAGGGGACGACTCCAACTATGCACATCGGCAGCAAACAGGAAATTGGTCATCCCCCGCACATCAGTATTATCAAATTGTTCACAAAGTCGTATCACTACATTACCAAATTGATAAGCTTGGGCAGCATCTTTGAGTAAGGCATTAGCGATTAGACCGTAACCCACATAGCCAAAGGGAGACATATCGCTGTTGCCGTGCTGTAACGACAAAGTTGTCATCTTAGCTAGTGCAAGTAGCGCCAACGTAGATTGACCATCCAGCCATGCTGCATAGAACAGAATTTGTAATATCCTCAACATTTCTGCAATGGTGTCATTCGTCATCTTTGGCAAACCAAGAATCGATTCAATTGCTTGCTGTTCTAAGAATTGATTGACCGCAGCAATTTGTTCATCGAGGCTGGCTTGGATGCTTTCTGGTTCTATGGGCATTCCCCAGCCCAGCAGTTGGAGGCTTTGGCGTTGAATGGCGATCGCTTCTTTATTGCGACCCTGAAGTTGGTATTGAGTCATCTGCACCCGATAAATCACCGCTTTGTCTAGGGGTGTTTGGGCTTGGGTCAGGGTGACCGCATAGAGTGTTTCTGCTTGGTCGAAATTACCACAGAGATAAGCGGCTTCTGAGGCATCTCGATGTAGGGCGTAGGCTAATTCATAGTCTACCTGCCAAGACTCAGCGGCTAATAAATCAATGCCAATTTCACAATAATTCTGAGCCGCTTGATAGGCGGCTGAAACTTTTGCCTTTTGTCCAGCTTGCAGATTTAACTTAGCCAGTTGGTATTTCTGGACTGGATTGGAGATCGTCGTTCTCCCTAAATTCAGTTGATTAACGATCTCAAAAATCTGTTCAACTTGTTCCTGCGGAGACAGATTCTTTAACAGTAAGTGACCAATTTTCCAGTGTGTCTGTTGTTTTTGGTCATCGGGAATCAGAGAATAGGCGGCTTGTTGGATGCGATCGTGCAAAAATCGATACGTTGGATTGACAGACTCCGGATAAGCTGACTGTTCTGTACCTTGAAAGAACTTATAGACTTGGCTCGTCGGTAGAATTAAGCCCTCTTGCAATGCTTTCCACAATGCAGTTGCGGCATCGGTTTGAGACTGCTCAGAGACGATCGCCAACGTCCCCAAATCAAACTGATTACCCACACAAGCCGCTAATTTGAGTACCTGTTGTGTCTCCAAGGGCAATTTCTGCAATTGCACTGCCATAAACTCAACAACATCATCAGTAAGCGCCAGCGCATTCACTTGGGCAATATCACATTCCCAATAACGGTGATCGCGATCGAACATGATGCAGCCCTCTTCATACAGAGCTTTAAGAAACTGTGTCGCAAAAAAGGGATTACCTTTCGTTTTGCGATCGATTAACTCCGTCAGCGGTTGAGCCAGTTCCCTCGAACAATTCAATGTATCGGCAACCAGATGATTGGTGTCATTAAACGCCAACGGTGCCAGAGTAATTGTGTTAACGATCGCGTTCGCTTTTCTGATTTCTTCTACGGTCAATATAAATGGGTGGATGGGTGAAACTTCATTGTCTCGATAGGCTCCCAACATCAGTAAATAGCTATTGTCACTCATCAATAGTTTGATCAACTGAAGTGAAGCCGAATCTGACCACTGCAAATCATCCAAAAACACCACCAGCGGATGCTCTGCGGTGGTAAAAACTCCAATAAATTTTTGGAATAATAAGTTAAATCGATTTTGTGCTGCACTGCCTGATAGTTCTGTTGCTGCGGGTTGCTCACCAATAATCAGTTCCAGTTCGGGAATTACCTCAATTAAAACTTGTCCGTTGTCTCCAACTTCTGAGAGAATTTTAGCTGTCCACGTTTGCAATTGAGCGTCTGATTCTGATAGCAATTGTCCCATTAAATCTCGCAAGGCTTGGACAAATGCTGAAAATGGAATATTGCGGTTAAATTGGTCGAATTTCCCTTTGATGAAATAACCCCGCTGCCGCACAATTGGTTTGTGGACTTCGTTAACTACAACTGTTTTCCCAATCCCGGAAAAACCAGCTACTAACATCATTTCGACCCCCCTCTGTCCCCCCGAGGTTCGGGGGGATGCAACCCGATCAAAGGCTTCGAGTAGGGTTTTTACTTCGGTTTCTCTCCCGTAGAGCTTCTCTGGTATGATAAAGCGATCGCACAAATCCCTCTGGGCTATGGCAAAACTTCCAATTTGACCACTTTCTTCTAGTTGACTCAAGCACAATTCTAAATCAAATTTTAGTCCTAAGGCGCTCTGATAGCGGTTTTCAGCATTTTTGGCCATCAATTTGCTGACAATCTCCGAGAGTACCTGCGGGATTTCCGGCTTAATTTCATGCAGCGATGGCGGTTGCTTGGCAATATGACAGTGCACCAATTCCATCACATCGTGGGATTGAAACGGCAATTCTCCCGCCAGCAATTCGTAAAAAGTCACGCCCAAAGAGTAAAAATCAGTGCGATAGTCAATGCCGCGATTCATCCTTCCAGTTTGTTCGGGAGACAAATAGCCGAGTGTCCCTTCCAGCACGTTAGGATTCATCAGGGTTTGAGTTTCCCTGGGCAGCAAAGATGCGATGCTAAAGTCAATTAGTTTGAGTTGTTTTGTTTCTGGATTAATTAAAATATTGGCGGGTTTAATGTCTTTGTGAATGATGCGGTGGCGGCAGAGTATATCTAATGTACTGCTGATGTCGATCGCCATTTGCAGAAAATCCCTCAAATTCGGCGCAGTTTCCGCTTGTTCCCTCCATTCCTTCAGAGAGATTCCCCCGAAGTCTTCCATTACCAGCGCATAGCTGTTTTGGTAAGCTTTTAAGCTGTAGGTTTCGATGATTCCGGGTAAATTGAGGTTTTTGGCGATCGTATACTGATTGCGAAATTGCACGAGTTCGCTAAAGCTGGGATACTTGCTGCACAAGACTTTGATGGCGACTGGCTGTTTGTCGCTAGTACGGAAACCTCGATAAACTAGGGTGCGAGTGCCTGAGTAAATGCGATCGACAATTTCATAACCTGTGAATGTAAAATTTTCAGTTGTCATACTTTGATTATCTGCCTCATCCGTAGGCTATTTGTAGCTTAACAGAAGGGAATAGAGTTCCAACTTCCATGATTGTTAAGTAAAATGAACATGACATAGATCGCTCAATTGTTGTGATTCATATCACTAAAACAACGCGCTGCTTAAACTAATCAGATTCTATTTTCATGAAAAACTAAATAGCAGCATCCAGATTGGAATAGTGAATAATAACGTAACGCAGCCAATGCCGATCGCAGTTACGGTCAATTCGCGATCGAGATTAAAAACTTCAGCCAGCAAAGTAGTACCAAAAGCCGGAGGCATTGCCATTTGCAGCACCAGCGAAAGCCGCGGCGCGCCCGTAATGCCAACAAACGTTAAACCCGCGCCAAATACCAAGGGAATTAACAGCATTTTAATTGACAGACAACTCAAAACTTGTTTGAGATTGTGCAAAGAATTCAACTTGCTCAACTGCATCCCGATCGTAATCAAAGATAAACTAATTACAGCCCAAGCACCTGTTGTTAACAAATCTTCGATTGGTGCCGGCAGTGGCCAATTGCGCGAGACAAATCCCATACCCAGAGCCCACAGTGCCGGATTCTGCAAAATTGCCCGCAGGGGACTTAACCAATGCTGGTGTAGATGGCTGTTACCGCAGCCAGAGGCGATCGCAATTCCGAGTAAATTGATTGCCGTACCAGTGCCCAGCAAGTCGTAAAACAACCCCCAAGCAAAGTGTTCCGGGCCCAACAAAGACAAGGTGATCGGAATGCCTAAAAAACCCGTATTACCAAACATCGCCGCTAATAAAAAACTGCCTTGAGTCGGCAAACTCCAAGCAGTTTTGGCTTCCGAGGTATTTTTGCCTGGATTAATAGTCTTGAGACGTTCCTCGCCCCAGCCGAAATTTATCGCAATCCAAGCAAGTCCGCCACCCGCTAGAATTGCCCCGCAAGCTATCAGCGGTGCAATCAAAATAGGACCAGACAAATTGGCGCGCCGGATAAAAGCAACAATGCTCAGCGGTGTGCCAAAAAAGAACAGAAACTTGGCTAAATAAGTAGAATAACTTCTCGGTAGCAGGCGGCCGAGAATGAATCCAAACGCTACCCATCCGATTAGATTTAGATAGAGTTTGAGCAGCGGATTTGCTAAATTAAGCATTATTGATTAAATATTTTAGGACTGGCGCGGGTGGTCAGAAACCGGGTTTTTACGAAAATATTTCGTTTTTACCCGCAGATTCGGTAAAAAACCCGGTTTCTGTGGCCTTGATGCACACTACTTTTGGCAACTGTTGCTAAGCATTAATGCTTATTTAGCCTAGCAGATAATTTTCCTCAACAGGCCTTGACACCGACAAAAGGGCGTGTCAAGATAGTGTTGAGGAATAAATCAACACGAGTGAAAAGTATGGCACGGCAAGCAAAACAATCATCTCAGGTCAAAAGTTCCAGCAGCCAAGCAGCCTCGAATAATCGCACCAAATTTACCCTCTACAATTTTGCCGGAAATGAAAAGGCATTCTATTTAGTCGATCGCCTCAATCTCGAAAGAACACCAGGCGATATCCCCGAAAAATCCGTCGCCCACAGCATCATCATTATCGATCGCTCCGGCTCGATGTATTCTGACTTAAAACCGCTGAAAGAAACCCTAGTCAAGCTTTTGACTTTAGACGAATATAACAATTACCAACTAATTGTCAGCCTCATTTCCTACGCTGACAATGGAGACGTAATTTGTCACTTCCAGCGAATTCCCATTCAAGAAGTGACGAAGATTGATTCTCAATACATCAAACAAATTAAAAATATCCAAACCGCTGGCTGTACCTGCATATCGCAGTCGATGCAGCTTGCTAAATCTCTCGTAAAAGCAGGAGAAGTGACAGCAATTAACTTGCACACAGACGGTTATGCAAATGACCCGAGTCCTAATGCCGAAGCGGCAAAACTAGCGGAAATCTGCAACGAACTTAAGGACATGGATGTGTTTGCCAACACGATATCCTATGCTTCTGCTGACTTCAAACTGCTCTCAAAAATCGCCAACACTTTATCGGGAAATTGCATCCGCGCTGGCGAAGTTAAAATGGTTTATGATGCTCTGTACGACAGCACAAAACTGTTAGGTGATTCGGTGGCGCCACCGCTGGAAGAACCGTTAATCAAGGAATACGATTATCAAGTTTTTGTTTCCAAAACTGGCAAAAAAATCAGCGGTTCATCGAGTACGCTGAAAATCTGCGGGCTGAAAGCAGACGATGCGGGACTGTTTTACAAGTATCAGCAAGTCACCAAAGATGAGTATGACAAATTAGAAGTTCCGGTTGCTCAAACTGATGAGTCGGTGTTTGCTTTTGCGAAAGCTAACCTCGCTGACGGCAATTTGAATACGGCGAAGTATGCGCTGGCGAGTACCTTCGATGCTACTTTGACGGAAAAACACGCGAAAGCTTTGACAAATGCTCAACTAGCCGAGTTTACGGAGGATTTGGAACGGGCTGTGTTTGCGCCTGATGTGTTGCAAAATCATGAAATTGGCGATCGGGTAAAAGTCAGCGATAAAATTTCCCTGCTGGAGTTGATCGAGATATTGGAGGAAAACAGCAACAGCATCATCATCAACTTGAAACACTTGCAAGAAAACTATCAGCGCAAAGGTTTGAAGCGAGTTGAAGGAAAGCGAGATGAAAACGGCAACCTTGTCAAGCCTTGGCTGAAAACAGAATTCTTAGATGGCGGCGAATACGTGCGGATGGGTTCATTTGCGATCAATCAAAATACCGCTACCATCAATATGCTGATTACCAGGAAAGTTAAACTGGTAAAAGTTGAGGATGGAAGTGCGATCGCAGAAGTGGCAGGAATTCTGGTGACAGACCTGAATACTTTCAACAACTATACCATTGTCAGCGACGGCGAAGTTAATATCAAGTCGCTGCGAACCAAAATCAGCAGCAAAGCAGTGTTTGATTTGCTCAAAAAATGCGGTGTCCTCCAACAAGACGGCTCGCCTGCGGGAGATTTTGACTTCCATTCGGAGTACGATATTAACTTAGACAGTTTGCCGGTAGTGCCGTTTGACGGACGTTACGGCAGCCTTGACGGAGTGTTTGAGGAACTCGCAAACATTAAAATTCTCTCCAGCATTCTCTCGGCTCATTTGAAGGAAGCATCCGAGAGTTATACGGCTCAACAGTTGGAAGAGTTGAAACAGCACTATCTGTCGAAAAGCCTTTATCTCAACTTTCCAACGACGACGGAGTACACAGAGTTGAAAAGTGCGATCGCGAATGGTACAGTAGATTCGCGAGTCAGCTACAAAATCGACATCGGCAGCAAAAACATCCTCAACTTCGCCAAACTGCACTCAGCCAACAAATTTCTCGATCGCCTGTACGAAGTTTACCACAAAAACACAGGCGAAAAGCTGGCAAAACCGACATTTCACATCACCTTAGATGAGCCTGTCGTCTTCGCACACAAAACAGTTTCATCCCGCACCAAAATCACCAAAGTTGACGACTTAATGAAACAAATTTTCGATGACTTTTTGGGATTGGAGAATAACGGAATTGTTAGCGCTACCTTAGCCAAAGTTGGTGCAGACAGCTTGCTGCGGCTTCTGCAAGCAAAATGGCAGGAAGAAGATGTCAAGCGAGACGAATTTGTCGCTGCTTTAACCCGTGCAAACGAGCAACTGGAAACCTACGCCGAAAAAGTGTATGCTGAGAAAGTTTCGCCGCTAGTTTTCTACATCGGTTCAACCGGACTTATTCCCGATGAAATGGAAGCGAAGGCGGCGACTGCTGAGGAAATTAATGCTAAATACGGCAACTTGCAATTCTCTAAAGATGAGCAAGAGGGGATGTTTTTTGAAGTCGGCGACTGCATAATTAGCGTGTACGCTAAAAATGAGTATTTCACGGTAGGAAAGTAGGAACAAAGGTTCGCAGTCAGGTACGTAGTTGCGCTTCAGCGCTCTTTCATACATAAGATAAAGAGCGCTGAAGCGCAACAACATACCTTTGCGGGATTATTTTTTAGGTACGTAGTT